>JAESST010000075.1 GCA_016763995.1 Flavobacteriales bacterium
TAAACTGATATGCTAATTTTCCAATGGTAGTAGTTTTACCAACACCATATACACCCACCACCATAATTACATATGGTTTCTTGTCTGCTGGCAAGGTGAATTCATCATAGTCTGATGAATTATTTTCTTCTAAAAGCCCAACCACTTCTTCCCTTAAAATTGAGTCGAGTTCATTGGTGCCAACATATTTATCACGTTCAACACGTGCTTCAATACGTTTAATAATTTTTAAGGTAGTATCTACCCCAACATCAGAAGTAATTAATATTTCTTCTAAATTATCGAGTACTTCATCGTCTACTTTCGTTTTTCCAACAACAGCACGACTCAACTTACCAAAGAAACTCTCTTTCGTTTTGCTTAACCCTTCATCGAGATCCTTCTTTTTATCTTTCGAGAAAAAACCGAATAAACCCATAATCTAAAATAAAAAAGGCTCCTCTCAGTAACTGAAAGAAGCCTATTAACTTATTAATTTCTTACTTACTTTTTAGCAAAAAAGTCCTTCACAGTCTCGTTTGGAACTATTTCTTCTTTAAAAGTATAAGAGTTAGTTTTTTCAGACTTCACCATTTTGATAACTTTGGTAAATGCCTTTCCTTCACCTTTCTGAAGGGATGCTACTGTCTTCTTAGCCATGTCTTAAAATTTACTTGATTTCTTTATGAACCGTCATTTTTTTCAAAATCGGGTTGTATTTTTTGAGCTCCATTCTTTCAGGAGTATTCTTTCTATTCTTCGTAGTAATGTATCTTGAAGTACCAGCTTTTCCGCTTTCCTTATGCTCAGTGCATTCTAAGATTACTTGAATTCTATTACCTTTTCCTTTTTTCGCCATTATCGTATGCTTTATTTACGGGAGGGCAAATTTAGCTAAATTATTCCTTACAGGGAAACCCTAATTCAAAATAATTTTACCTAAGAATATCACTTAGATTTAAGCATCAATGCCTCTATTTCCTTCACTGTTCGTGGGGAACTAGCAGAAAGGTTTTCAGGGCCTTTTTCTAGTATCAATATATCGTCTTCTATTCGCACGCCAATATTCCACCATTTCGGATCACAATCTGAATCTTCAGCAATGTAAATGCCAGGTTCTACTGTAATCACATTCCCTGCCTCTAAGGGCATATACATTCCTGCATCGTGTACATCTAAACCTAAATAATGCGACGTTCCGTGCATAAAGTACTTCTTTACCTCCTTTGCATGTTTAATAATACCTAGCTTTTTCAGTCCTTCCCCAATAATTTCAGTAGCCACCTGACCTGGTGCCCAAAAACTTGCACCAACAACAGAAGCCTCTATACCGGCCGTTTGAGCCTTTAGCACCAACTCATAAATCTGTTTTTCTTCTTTCGAAAATTTCCCATTTGGGGGAATAGTTCTCGTAACATCGGCAGTATATCCTCTGTATTCCGCTCCTACATCACTTACTAACAAGCCGCCATTTTTAAGCGGACGTCTATTAGAAGTATAATGTAGAATACAAGAATTCTCGCCACTTCCTTGTATGGAAGGGAAACCTGGATACTCAGCTCCATTTTTTTTAAATACATATTCAATAATAGCCTCTGTTTCGTATTCTGCCATATTGGGTTGAATGGTTCGCATCAGTTCATTCTGCGCTTCACAAGTAATAGCAATAGCCTTTCTCAACAATGCGATCTCCTCTTTTGTTTTAATCTGCCTGAATTTAGACAACAACATTCCTGCAAGTAATTCTGAAGATTTAGTATTAGTGGAGTCTTTCGCTTTAAACTGCTTGTATAAACCTGACAAAGTAGAACCATCTGTATCTTTTTGCTCTTCTAAAGAATAAGGTGCTTCGTAATAAATACTCTTCAAGTTATTGAAATGAACTTCTAGATCTTGAAAGCTCGTATTTGCTAGCACTTGATCAAATAGCAATTCTTCTGCAGCTTTATCTACTCCTAACCTTCTCCCGTTCCAAATTTCAGAAGACGGATTTCTTGCCTGCATCAACAGAAGCTCATCCACTTTTTTACCATTAATCTCCTGCTCTTCCTTATAAAGGATAAGCATCGCATTGGGCTCTCTCAGCCCTGTTAAGTAATAGAAATTCGGATCTTGATGGTATTCATAGTACACATCATTTGAGCGATTTCGCTCCGGATTAGCAAATAAAACCATTGCACTACTATCTGGCAATGCTGCACGAATTGAATCTCTTCTAGCTTTGTGAAAGCTCGCGGGTAAAAAATCAGCATCGTATTGGTAATAATTTTTCTCTTTTATAAACTCTAACTCCTCAGTTTGAGCCGTGCTCATAACAGCAATTAGAGAAAGAATACTTGTCAAAATAATAGATCGCATTTTTTTTGTTATTTAAATTGATATCCTACGCCAATTGATGCGTTGAAGGATTGATAAATAGGACCATCTTCTACCTTCGAACTAATCAGATATTGCGCCATAGCTGATACTACAATTCGCTCTTTCAATTTAATGTCAGAACCAACTGCTACTGTCATAGCCATTCTAGTATGCGAACTGGCAAGTGTTCCGTAAACGCTCACCTGTTGTTCATCTACCGCATCTAATACTCCGTAATTCATAATTACAAATCCAAATTGAGGCATAAAGAAGAAAGTCACCTTTTCTCCAACAAAAGTCTTAAAGCCTGCTAATATCAAGTCAACTTTAATTGGATCTATTTTGTGAAAAGTTATTTTATCAAATTGAGAATCTGTCTCATCAACTGCTATTGTTGTTCTAGAAAAGTTAAAAGCCAAATCTGTTTTCGGTGAAGCTCGATAATGAAATCCAACATCTACGGTAAACCCCAACTCTGTTGCAAACTCTGAGAAAGGATGATTATAATATTGAAGTTGATTAACCGCTACTCCCGCACTTAAAATTAATTTTTTCCGATAAGTGATCGAATCAAGTTGTGCCTCTACAGAATTAGAGAGGCTCAGCACAAGAAGTAGGCAACAGAACTTAAACAGTATACTTTTTTTCATCAATATTGTTCAGATGTAAAAATAAAGAAAAGATAAAACCACATGCTAAGGTATTACACCATTGGTAGTACCAAACAGTATACGTAATGCCGGAGAAAGAGCATTCCTACAAATTGACGATCAATACCAAACAGTCAATATTAAACCTCAACAACATAACACTAAAAATAAGGCAAAAAAAAACCGCTCATTTTACAATGAACGGTTTTTTCAATTTAATTGATTGAGAATTACATGAATCCTTTTGCTTTTGCTTCTTTAATACAAGCCGTAAGGCCGTTCTTAGTAATGTTTCTGATTGCTGCTGCAGAAACTTTCAAGGTTACCCAATCATTTGTATCTGGGTTAAAAAACTTTCTTGTAAACAAGTTTGGCTCAAATGTTCTTCTCGTTCTTCTTTTAGAATGAGAAACATTGTTTCCTGTGATTACTTTCTTTCCTGTTAATTGACAAACTTTAGACATAGCTTTTTCCTCTAAAAAATTGGAGTGCAAAATAAATACTTTTTCTGTTCTTAAACAAGAACTTTCTCAAACAAAATTAGATTTTATTTTAACACCTTCCGCTTCCCTTCCCATTTTATGTATTGCTTATTTTTGATCCTACTGTAAGTTCAACTATGCTTTTCAATTCTCCCGTATTTTTATTCTTTTTTCTACCCATAGTTTTACTACTTAACAAACTATTAAACAACAAAA
>JAESST010000076.1 GCA_016763995.1 Flavobacteriales bacterium
TTTCCGTCCTTGTCAATCGCTCGATATAAGAATCGATCCTTGCCTCCCACTTTAATATATGTTTCGTCCATTCTCCAACTGTTGCCAACTGACTGCTTGCTTTTATGCATATTCTTTTTGATTATCGGACTAAACTTAAACACCCATCTTTGGATGGTAGAATGATCTACTTTAACGCCTCTAATCTCAAGTAATTCTTCTACATCTCTATAACTTAATGTGAATCTTAGTTTGAAATAGACTGCTTGTAAAATTATAGATTTAGGATATCTGTGGTGCTTGAACATCTATAGAGGGTTTTACTCCAAAAATATGTTTCTTTGTATTTACAATGAATTAATGCGACAGAACCCTAAAAAGAGCTAAACGAAAAGGCTTTTGTTGTTTTGCAAACTGAAGATTTACTTTAAAATTTGGCAAAAAAATATATAACAAGTTAATTTTTAATGTTTTGTTGAATTTGCTCTAATCAGTATGACTAGATCATAGGTAGAGAATTCAAAGTTTATAAATTAGTTAAATTCCCCTGGATAAACCATATGGAGTGGAGAGAAGAGACTTTATTTTTCCTAAAATGCGAACGTTTTAGAAAAGGTCCCAAATCGAAGTTATTAATTAGTTGATCATCTATTGGTTTAACAGTGTAGCTTCTGTAATTTTAGAAAAAAAATATGGCATTCCCAACGGTAATAAACAGTCAAATTACTGATGCAATAACCCGACCCACAGGTAGAGCTCCATTACTAAAGTATTCGTCTATAACCCTCTGTCCAAAAGAACAGAGAATAATAAAAAATAATAATTTTTTATTCATGATTAATAATTATTTAGTATAAGAGAATTAAAAAGGATGTAGTATAATTGTATGAAGATACTTTTGACTGTGGTTTTTTTGTTAGAATTTCGTTATGAAAGATGATTTAGTTGATAGATTAATAATAGAATGGAAAAGAGAATGGCCAAATTTAGATGCCCAACCTATGCAGGTTGCTGGTAGGATATTAATACTTGGTAAAGCATTAGTAAAGAGAGCAGGGAATTCATTAAAAAATAGTGGCATTTCTTATACTGACCTAAAAGTTTTGGATACTTTAAGGCGTTCTGGCCACCCATTTGAACTTTCTCCTAAATTAATAATGGATTCGGTTTTAATTACCTCAGGTGCTTTGACTGCATTATTGGGTAGATTGACTAAAATTGATCTTATTTATCGATCACCAGACCCTTTAGATGGAAGAATAAAAAAGGCTGGCTTAACAAAAAAAGGAATATTAGTTCTTGATGATGCAATTAAAATTCGTTTTGAGGAGGCTAAAGACTCCGTTAAAGGTTTAACAGAAAAGGAAAAACAACAACTAATTCCACTATTGAAAAAATTACTGAATTCTTTGTAGCGAATTAGACGCGTTTTGTATTTGTTATTATGTGGAGACGTATTTGATAATTGCTCTAGCCTTAAATTCATAAAAAGAGAGACATTGAAATGTTTTACTACACTAGAATACGTACCGTAGAACTAATATAAAGTACGTAACGCGAGTTTGTGTATTAACCCCTATTTGTATCTGTAAATATAATTGAAATGAGGGAGTTGATATTTAGAGAGAGATTTATTCGAATGAGCTTAAATAGTCTAATAAACCTTGAGATTACTCGATAAATAGAAGTGATAATGCATGTTTAAGCCCTTAGTACTGACAACATAATAAGATTCGTATGAATTGAGAGGTTTACGTACGGTTCTGTGAGAAGTTTCCCTTGCTTATTCGACTAGCAGCCTTTATTGTTTTACCGTTAAATACTAGAGTCAAGCTCTTAGTCCATTTGTACAAAAATAAAGAGCTAAATTAGAAAACAAAAATAAACGATTTTACTTTAACATTAATTTGGATAATTCTTACTCAACAATAAATATTTCTGTTCCAAATAGATCACCCGTGATATGAGCCCAATAAATTCCTTTAGAGTAATTGGAAATATCTAGGCTCTTAAATAGAGTAGAATTTAAGTATAAACGATTTATAATCATCCCTAAACTGTTTCTAATAACTACTTGATAATTGCCTCTATTCTTTAAGTAAATAGTTATTTGGTCTCTGGCCGGATTCGGGTAAATATTTACTTGATCTTCTATATTTCTATGGGTGAAACTTTTAATTATTTTTGTAAATAATTGAACTTCATATGCCCCAATGTCTGGTAATCCATTATTTATTCTTGAAGTTCCAATTTGATCTGTGTTAGGTGCTAAAGAAGAATCTGCTGCATCAATACAAGGACTGCCCGCAACCAAGGCTACTGTTTCTGTATTTCCTCCATTTGATGCTAGTGGTAAAATAAGAGGGTTTATTGGTGCTATGGAGTTTCCAAATTGATCTAGATTCATTGAATTGATTGAACTTCCTGTTGAATCGCCAATAAAATTATTCCCGCTTGAATGAAATGTTCCTGAAAATTGATAAACATCAGATCTACTTGATCCTGTATTGTTGGCAATAAGCGTGTTTCTCAAAAAGCAATTTCCCCCAGTAGTTAATCTAATTCCACCACCTCTATTTGATGCAACATTATTTACAATCGTACAAAAGTTTAGATTAACACTAGAAGCCGAGCTAATTCCTGCTCCTCTGTACGAACTAACATTTCCACTAAAAGTAGAGTTAGTGCAAGTCAGCATCCCTCCATCAAAATTCCGAATTGCTCCACCTTCCGTTGTTGCTGAATTATTTGAAAAAGTACTGTTGGTAATCATTGCTATTCCATTCATTGAGATTGCTCCTCCATAAGAAGGAGATGCGTTATCTTTTACTGTTGTGGCATTCATTAATAAATTTCCTTTCCAGCAACGAATTGCTCCGCCATCGTCGCCGCAACTATTATTAACGATTATGCAAGAATCTAATTGAACCATAGCTACAGAATCAGAAATTACAATTGCACCTCCGTCATCTTCTGCAAAGTTGTTAGCGAAAATACAATTCCTTAGTGTTAAGTTACCAGCAACATATGCTGCACCACCATCTTCCCCTTTGGGAGATTTTCCATTATTAAAACTAATTCCTGATATTTCAACTGAATTACTAGGAAGTACTCTTAAAATTCTAGAATTATTTTGACCACTAATCGCTAATGAATTTGCTCCTGGACCCTTGATTACTATATTGCTACAGAATTGCAATTCATTTAATAAACGAATTGTATCACCTATTAGAGCAGAGGAGAAGGTTATTGTGTCATTATTACCAGCTCCTAAAAGAACACTTCGGAGACTACCAGGACCTGAATTTGAGTTATTAATTACAATATTTCCTGGATCCCAACTATCCAAATTAAAATACCATCGGTCTAAATAACTTCTTAGAACACAAGTAAGCCCTCGAGCAAAATCATTTCTATTTTTATTGTTGTTGCGAATTCCAGTATAATTGGTCTCAAATTGTATCGCATTTATTTGGGTGCTATCCCTTGATCCGTGACGAGCAGTATTATATCCACCATTAAAATATTTATCAGTGGGAAGAGGAGAAAGATCAGTTGCTGAAGGGACACTTGGATAACCTCGATTATGCAATAACTCTCCCATACAGTGGCTCCCTCTTAATAAATCTGAAAAAGATGTTAAAGGATTTAAATTATTCTTTAAATATTTGATAGAGGATGTGTCTTGAAAATTTGATATATTTAAAGTTGCATTAGACATCAGTAATTCTGATCGACTTAATAAATAGCCTAATTCAATTCGCTGTTTTGTGTGACCATGTGCATGTAGGTCAATATAAATTGCGCTTCCATATTGTTTGATTATACTGTCTTTGGCAGCTTGAATATAAGTATGATATTCGTTCCATGCAGTTTCTGCTTCGATATTTCCTTGTGCAGCTTCTACAATTTCACGGTTTGCGTCAAGCTTCTTTCTAGATAGTTTATTAATAATAATATGTGGATAACCTCCAAATACTACTCTTATAGCAGAATCAATTTCATAGGCTAATTCTTCTGTCCAGCTATCTTTAACAGTTGTACAACTGCTACAAGTTCGGTCCGGAATCGTTGTAGGTTCCACAGTTCCTCCATGAGGAGCAGAGATTATTATTGGCAAATTTCCTACATGGTATTCAATGTAATTATTTGCTCCAGAATAAATATTTCCAGGATTATATTGAGCGTTTAGAGTACTTGCCCAAAAAACAATCAATAAAAA
>JAESST010000077.1 GCA_016763995.1 Flavobacteriales bacterium
ATATTATTATAAGAAATGGAAACAACAGAAAAAACAAAATTAAAATTCGCTAATAGCAAAGAAAACGTTGAGTCAGTCGATCAATCTTTAAGCGTTGATCTTGATCCATTGTTAGGTTTATGGGGAAACACGGATAGCAAATCTGCTAACCTTGTTAAGGTGAATTTTAAAATGGAGAATGGAAAAGTAATCATGCAAGCTTGGGGTGATAATCATGAAGAATCTATTGATTGGGGTACAACTTCTTGTGCTGTTTATACAAATGCTGTTGATGCAACAACTATAGAAGGATTAGATGCACATTATGAATTCGAATTTAAAACAACCAAAATATGTGGCAATGTTAAACTTGGTATTTTAGTATTACAAGTTTATAATACCTTCAAAGACAACAGCAATAGATTAAATTATTTCAGCAGGGAGTTTTATCACAAAATTTCAAATTAAGATATAAAGAGCAATTATGAATACAAAAAACGAAATGCTAACAACGAGTATAGACCCTTCGAATTTATTAGGGACTTGGATAAACACTTATGGAGTTTCTAAAAACATTAGCTCATTTGAACTAGTCGAAAAGCACAATCAGATAATATTAAGCGCAACTGGTGCAGATAATGGTGTTTTGCCTGGAGCATGGGGAGAAACAGTGTGCATCCCTTTGGCTAAAGATCCTGAAAAGGATGTAGCTGTTGCTTTACTTGCCAATTACAAGCTAGATTTTATGAATGCTAGCCTTTCAATAAATATGAATAAAGGCATCCTGATAATAGCAGGTTCTTGTACGTTCATAGACGGAAGTGGACGTTCTGACTATTATTTTCGGGAGTTCTACTTTTTAAAGTAAAACAAATTTAGCTTTTATTAAAGCTTCTTAAAGAAGCCTACTATTTTAATAAAAATACAGTATGATAAATGAAACACTAGTACAAAAAGACCCTGCTATGCTTCTTGAAAAAGTAAAGCAATTATCAGCATCAATTTTTTCAAAACGGGCAGACCACTACGACCGTACAGTTACATTTCCAAAAGAAAATTTTGAGGACCTACAAAAAGCAGGATTATTGGCAGCGGTTATTTCTGAAGAATACGGAGGTCACAACATAGGTCACTATAATGGTGACATTTATAACCTCTGGATGATGACCAAGGAAATAGCCAAATCAGATATGGCTTTTGCACGGTGTTGGGAAGGACACAACAATTCTTTGACGCTTTTAGAAAATATCGCTAATGCTGAACAAAAAAACAGATGGTTTGAAGGAGTCGTCGAACGAGGAGAAATCTGGTCAGCCTGGAGTGGAGAACCACAATCTCCTTCTAAAGGAGAAAAACAACGTTTTGGAACTTTTCTTACTGAAAAAGAAGATGGTTATCTGATTAATGGCACCAAGGTATTTTGTACTTCTGCACCCGGTGCAAGCTGGGCTAATCTACTCGTAAATACTAAGGGACCTGGAGCTGCAAGACATTCAAGTTCTGATGACAAATCACTGTTAATGCTCGCTTGTGACCTTTCTGATCCATCAGTTTCATTTGATGATTCCTGGTGGGACCCTATCGGGATGAAAGGATCAGTAAGCTACATGGTGTCTTTTAACGATACTTTTATTCCAAAAGAAAACCTAATCGGTTATCCAGGCCAATTTTTAACGGAAGAATGGCAGACTCTATTTACTCCTCAGTATGCTGCAACATTCCTTGGCGGAGCAGAGGCTGCTTACGAGTACACTTTAAGCTATATCAACAAGCAGAATAAAGGCAACGATCCATATATTCAACATCGTATCGCTAAAATGAGTTTGAATATAGAAACAGCAAACCTATGGTTAAGAAAAACTGCTGATTTATGGAAAAACAATCGAATTGAAGAGGCAAAACATGCCGGCAGTCAAACTCGATATATAGTTGAAAAACTAGCAGTTGAGACTGTCAATCATGCCATTCATGCTTGCGGTGCACGATCATTAGTCCGGCCAAGCAGTCTTGAACGCATTTATAGGGACCTCTCCTTCTATATCCATCATGATAATAGCGATCAAGTTTTAGCTGTTATTGGTAAATCCATATTGGGATTGAATCGGGATAGGTCATTTTTTGAACCTGATAAATCCAATAATTAATTCCCCTAATTACTACTACTAACAATTACTACTACCATGAATACTCAAAATAACAATAAAAATTTTCAACTTAGCATCTGGGGACTAGCCCTTGGTTACTTCCTGTTTTACGTGCCCTATAGCGGACTAATAAAAGTTCTTTCATCAGGATTATTTCCTGGAACTTCTGGTTCTATAACCGGTTTTGAAATGCTACCGGCAGTTCTAATTGGAACAGTTGTTTCATTCTTGATAATTTTGGCAATAACTAAGTGGTGGAAATTTGCAGGAAGTATTAAAATGGGACCAATAAAAATTCCATTTGCAACAAACCCTTGGACATTCTTTTCTGGAGTTACTACAGCAGTTATCATTGCCACCACTACACTAGCATATAGTTTTACTGGAATTTCAATTGTTTTTGCCGCATTGTTAATGCGAGGCGGTGTACTAATCCTTGCTCCATTTATTGATACTGTTTACAGGAGAAATGTATATTGGTATTCTTGGGTAGCATTTGGATTAACGATGTGTTCTCTACTAATGATATTTACAAACACCTCTAGCTATAAATTGTCATTAGTGGCTGGAATCAATATTGCAGCTTACTTATCCGGTTATTTCTTTCGTTTGCAATTTATGACGCACACTTCTAAAACTGAAAATAAGGACAGCAACAATAAATATTTTACAGAGGAAATGATCTCGGCATTAACAGTTCTACTGATCGTACCAATTCTAATAGCCTTTTTCGGATCTGGAGAATATATCACTCAATTACGCACGGGCTACCTCACTCTTTCTAGCAGCGCCTTCGTATTGCCCTCACTATTGATTGGGGTATTATATGCTTGCTTATATGTTTTTGGTTCTCGCATTTACCTGAACCATAGAGAAAATACATTTTGTATTCCCGTGAATCGTTGTGCCAGTCTTTTAGCAGGTGTGTGTGCTGCAATTATACTCTCTTTCATGTATGATAAAGTGTTTTTCAATAACACCCAATTGATAAGCGCAGGTATTTTAGTATTGGCAGTTTTATTCATGAGGTTTCCTGCTTTTTTCAAATTTGGTTCAAAAGTGATCAACTTCATAGAAGCCAACTTAATGGAAAGATCTTACTTGTTTGTTTGTCCTGGTAATACAGGCCGATCGCCAATGGCGGAAGCAATATTTAAGAATAAAGTGGTAAAAGTGATGCGAGCTAGTGGTAGGTCATTCAACACAAAAGACGTTAAAGTAATGAGTGCCGGTATTTGCGCTGAAGATGGGAATTCATTAAATGAAAATGCCCGTAAAGCACTGGCTAGATTAGGGATAAAAACATCAGATCATCAATCTCAATTCCTATCACAAGAATTGATCGATTGGTCCGATAAAATATTTTGCATGACTGAAGAGCATCGAAAAATGCTTATTGAACAATACCCATTAGCAGAAACAAAAGTGATGTGCTTAGATCCAGAAGATGCTATCCCAAATCCACATGGACTTGATCACAAAGCATTTATTAATTGCGCCAAAAAAATACAACAATTAATTGAAGATCAGATATTCCAACCAGAAGTTGAATTATCATAAATCAAACATCAAGGTCTAACAACGTATTAATATGAATAAAGCAATCAGGTTTCATTGGAGATTACCTAATCCTGGAGAAGGGTTTACACCTTCAGGTAAAGTAAAAGAACCAAATCGAGAAATTATGGGTCTTCCAGATTTGGAAGCTCAATTAGAGTTTTGCTTATTGGCGGAAAAAATAGGAATTGATTCTCTGCTTACTGCATTTAGCCATAATATGCCTGACCCTTTCCCTCATATTACAGCGTTAGGTATGGGAGCAAAAAAAATAAAATTTTTATTAGCCTACCGTCCGGGTTTACTTTCTCCAACCTCTTTTGTTCAATTGGTTAACACGGTTTCTACTATACTGGATGGCAGAATTCATCTAAATATTGTTGCAGGCCACTCTCCAAAAGAACCGATGTATTATGGTGATAATTTATCGCATGATGAAAGGTACCATAGAGCAGATGAATATTTGGAAATATGCCATAATTTTTGGGCCAACGAAGGGCCTGTTGATTTTGACGGTAAATATTATAAGATTAAAGACGGACAATTGGGGACTCCTTTTAAAGGTTTGAAATTGAATCATCCTGAAATATTTCTTGGTGGTTCATCAGGCATGGCACAACAAGTAATGTCGAAGCATGCAAATTGCTGGTTAATGTTAGGCGGGAAGACCCCAGAAGAATTAAAACCTATACTGGCTCCTGCTCTTTTACAAGGTAAAGATGCTGGCCTTCGTTTAAATCTAATTATTAAACCAACAAGAGAAGAGGCATTACAAGAGGCAGAAGATTTAATAAGCGACATGAAAAGCGATTGGATTGAAAAGAATTATGCTAAAGGATCTGATTCACAATCTCACAACAAATTATTCAATACAGAAGAGGCCAAAAACCAAGATTGGATAACACCCTATTTATGGAAAGGAGCTGTAAAATACTATGGTGTATCTTCTGTGGCATTAGTAGGCACTCCAGAAGAAATTGCTGAAGCTATTATGGCATACAAAGAGGTAGGCATCAGTCATTTTATTTTTTCAGGTTGGCCAAATAAAGAAACCTTAATCACCTTTGGAGAAGAAGTACAACCATTGGTTAGAAAGTTAGAAGAAGCCGCTAAAATGGCTGTAAACGCTTAATAATTGACAAATTAGAAAATAGCAATGAGCAATATTGAAAATTTTACCGAAGAAAAAGCTTCTATTCAGGAAATAGAAAAAGCCATTAAGGATCATGATGTTTCGGCACTAAGTTCCATTATTAGAAAAGAGATGGGGACAAATGGATTTATTCACATCACCTCTAAGATGGCAACAGATATTTTTGAAGAAATAGGGCATCAATTAGGTGAGACTCTAACGAATACTTCGATTAAAGTTGATAAACAAAACGAAAAAAAAGCTATAGAAGCTAGAGCCTACAGAAGCAAAGACAGGCCCCTCGCCTACTCTGCAAAGGGCATTAACTTTCATTCAGATAGCCCGATTCAAAAAACCATCGGATTTTATTGTGTAGAGCAAGATAAAATTGACGGTAGTCTATTGATGTTGGATATGCATCCTGTAAAAGATCATTTATCAGACGATGAATTATCCATTCTAAAGACGATAACAGTAAATTGGGGTAGTATGTCAGATGGAAAAGAGGTGATCAATAAAGCTCCTCTATTTGACGAGCAAAACAATGCTATTGAAATCTACTATGCCTCTTGGCACTTACAAGAGAACATTAGTCCTGCCCAACAAAAAGTGTTAACGCGTTTTCAAGATTTCATAACACACACACGTGAACAGCACCTATTAAAGATAAGATTACAAGCAGGAGAAACCATTTTTGTTAACAACAGGAGAATGCTACATGCCCGTGAAACTATTGCTGATAATAGCCAACGTCATATCATTAGATTAGGAATTGGGCTAGCTAATTAAACACATTCACGAACAATTAGGAATTACAACATGCATGAACCAATATTAAAAGAAAAATACTCAAAAGAGGGTATTCTATTCCCAATTAGCGTATTGGAAAAAAGTGACCTCTCTTATTTTCGTGATCAGTATGATGCGCTTGAAGCATTTTTAGGCGAGAAAGCATCTAACCCTGTCTATTACAAACAAATTCATTTTACACATCCATGGGCCTATAAATTAGCATTGCACCCTCCTATTCTTGATGCAATTGAACCTATACTTGGTAAAAACATAATCGTTCATGGCTGTTCAGTATTTTGTAAACAACCCAATAACGGCCAATATATATCTTGGCATCAGGATGGATATTATTTTGACATAGCCAAGCCTAATTATATCACCGCTTGGATTGCCTTAAGCCCCAGCAATGCTGAAAATGGATGTATGAGAGTTATTCCACAAACTCATACGAAAGATTATCCCCACACCTCACATACGGATATAGACAATATGTTAAGCAGTGGGCTTACAATTTCAGAACCTCTTAATGAAATAAAAGCAGTAGATGTTGAATTAAAAGCTGGTGAAATGTCATTGCATCATTTAAATATTATTCACTCCTCTCAACCAAACACATCCAATTCAAAACGTTTAGGAATTGCTATTCGATATACCTCTCCTGATATGATACAGCAACTACCTCATCATGATATAATCGTAGCAAGAGGCAAGGATGAGTTTAACCACTTTAATCATTTACAACATAAACCAGAAGGTTCAATAGCAGAAAGTGTAGAAAGACAACAGAAAGTGCATAACGCTTATATGAAGAAAAGACAAGCGAAAACTGAGAACTAATAATGATAAAAACTTTCGCCATTAAAGATGATGATACTGAGCTTCAGCAACTTAAT
This sequence comes from Flavobacteriales bacterium, assembly GCA_016763995.1. GTDB lineage: Bacteria > Bacteroidota > Bacteroidia > Flavobacteriales_E > Vicingaceae > NORP294. The sequence goes on from JAESST010000077.1 coordinate 6,498, forward strand.
TATGAGTTAAATAACTCGTCTGGACTGAACCGTACTGAAGTATTCTTAAAGCGAAGAATCAAATTATGTTTTGTCATTTTTCAGTTCGTTAAGTGGGCTATTTTTGAGTGGATAGCCAAACACTTAGATAAGGATAAATTTGATGTTACGTTTATCTTATTATTTAACGGAAAGTCTCCACTTGTAGACCCGTTAAGCAAAATGTCTATTCCTTTTTATGAAGTACAATATGCAGGGAATAAGCATAGAAAGAAGGCAGGATTTGAAATTTTCAGTATTTATAGGAAGATTAAACCTGATATTGTACACACACATTTTCAACCTGCGGATATTTCAGGCTTGATTGCTGCTTGGTTTAGCAGAATTCCTGTACGAATCCATACACGTCATCATGCAGGTCCGTACCCTCTTCCACATAAGTTTCGAAGTTATAAAAGATTTGATAAACTAAACAAGTTCTTCTCTACCCACATCGTTGCCATTAGTTCTCTGGTAAAAAAAGTATTAGAAGAAGAAGGTGTCTCTCAAAAAAAAATTAGATTGGTCTATCATGGATTCGACATTAAACAATTCGACAATGTTTCTGAATCAAGAATAAACGAACTACGCAAGCAATATATCCCTGAAGATGCCGGTCCAATTATAGGATTTGTATCTCGTTATCAAGCTTGGAAAGGGTTAAGCTATTCAATTCCGGCATTTAAAAAAATTTTAAAAGATTTTCCAAATGCATTTTTAATATTGGCTAATGCCTGGGGGCCAGATTCGGAAATGGTAAAAAAGCTGCTTTCTGAAATTCCGTCTGATCGATATGTTGAAATTAAATATGAAGAGGATGTTTATGCTTTGTTCAAGCTATTTAATGTGTTCGTACATACACCAATAGAAGCACATTATGAATCATTTGGCCAAGTGTATATAGAAGCACTTATTGCCGGTGTGCCAAGTGTTTGTACAAAGTCGGGGATTGCTTTGGAATATGCTAAACATAAAGAAAATGCTTATTTAGTTGACCATCAGAATGAAGAGCAAATAGTTGAAGGCATCAAGGAATTATTAGAGAATATTCCTTTGCAACAAAAAATTCGAACAAATGGCAGAAAAATAGTAGAGAGTTCTTTTGATGTTAAGCGCATGATGAACTCCTTTGAAGAATTGTATTTATCTGTAGTACCAACTGCTCATAAATCTTAACTAGTTATTGAAGCAAAATGAAAGAAGGATTGATTGAAAAAAAAGAAGCGAGCGATAACATAATTGAAAAGTGGTCTATTGGAATTTACAAAGGTGATTCTCCATTTAAGCTAAAGCCAATTGAGGGTATTTCTTATCCTATGATTTCTCGAAATGATGTAAGCGATATTAAAGCGCACTTTGTGGCCGATCCTTTTATGATCAAAAAAGATAAACTCTTCTATCTCTTTTTTGAAGTTTTGAACGATAATAATCTTGGTGAGATTGCCTTATCTACAAGCAAAGATGGCATAGAATGGACGTATGAAAAAATTGTTTTAAGCGAAGAGTTTCACCTCTCCTACCCTAATATATTTGAATGGGAGAATGAATACTACATGACCCCCGAAACATTACATCCTAAAAATGTTCGCCTTTATAAGGCAAAAAAATTCCCCTATG
>JAESST010000078.1 GCA_016763995.1 Flavobacteriales bacterium
CCAGGAATTGGTGAGATGCTTATTGGATGCAATTTCTATGTTAACCCTAAAATTGAAATAGAAGTTCCTAAATCAGATCAACATGAGTGATAGAGAAAACCGAGAGCAACTCAAAAAGCAATTTAAGAATGGAGACCGGCCTTCGGAAGAAGCTTTTGCCGCATTAATAGATGGGGCCTTAAATCAAGCGAGCGATAAAATTTTTGCCACGGATCATAAAATTGGAATAGGCACTAAAAAACCAAGAGTGCCATTAGAAGTTCAAGGAGATTCTGATTCTACAGGGCAACAATCTTTTATTGCATCAGATGGGACTAATTCTACCTTTAGAATTGCACACCCCAGGAAGAACGTTATCGCCATCGGAGGAAATAAAGAAGATTGCTTGGAATTCGGGAAATTCAAAAAAGATGGAGCAATATTTCTGCCTAAAATGAGCTTAGTTAACAATGGGAATGTAGGGATAGGGCTGGGAACCGAGAGCCCTACAGAAAAATTAGAAGTAGGAGGCTCCATTAAAGTAAAGGATAAAATTTTGCTCGGCAAGGGGGAATTAGAGCTTAAGGATGGTAAATTAATTCTAAGGATTGATGGTAAAAGATACATCATTAAGATGGATAGAGAGTTACCCATTCCAATTCGCCCAATAAGTACATTGCTTATCGTACTTATCATATTCAGTCTATTGCTATTAATTCTGGTATTTATTTGTATCTACTTTGAGCTTTTAACTAGTTAATGAACTTATGCAAGAGACGAATAGTCCGTTAATTCAAGCCTTGGAAGCCAATTTAGCCTTCTCAGTTGAGGATCCCGATTTTAAGGGGTTTTTACCGCCCGCTGATAATCCTGAAGAGGTTTTGAACAGCAGGTGGACGGATTTTAACACACACGATCCAGGAGTAACCAGCTTGGAAGCGATCCTATTTTCATTTGAAGATTTGACCTATAAATACAATTTGCCTATTGCTGATATACTACAGGGAGAGGATAAGAATGCGCTTTCTTCCTGGAGTTTAGCTAAACTTTTTACTCAATATGCAATTTCAGAAAATGATTATAGGAGAGTTCTAGGCTGTTTTATGGAAGTACTAAACGCTGTAATTCTTCCAACGGATAATGCTAATACCTCTAAAAAGGACTATGAATTGGCTTGTTTGATGAATGTAGAAATTGCGTCTATTGGCATGGTCGATCCCAATAAGTTAGAGCGAGCGTTACTTAAAAATAGAGCTATTGGAGAATATTTTAACCGTTTAGCCGGACAATCTACATTCATTAGGGAAAATGTTGTAAATATTGATGTCAAAATTGAGTTCACCGCTTTAGTTGGGCAAAATACAGATGCGAACAAAGCAACGCTACGACAAACATTAGAAGATTATCTATTGCCAGAGTTAGGGCCGATAAACTTTAGAGAAATAGTAAGCAATGATCATAGTTTGACTGATATTTATTCCGGACCAGAGAATAAGTTATTGGAACTCCAAAAAACAGTGATTAATAATCCCAAACACTTAGATATAATCTGTTATCGTAAAAGCATAATTGTAGCAAAACTGTATAAGCTTATTCAAAATTTACCCTTTGTTCTCAGTGTTGAGTTATTGCAAGTTAAATTAGAAGAAGAAGGCGATTATGTAAATTCTGTGTTAGAATTGGGAGAGTTTAAATTTACACAGCTGGCAAATTTAATTGTAAATGGGAAGGAACTTCAAATACAAGTTGAAACAAATCTAGCGAAAGGAGATCATACTATATCATGTTATGATGGACCTACTCATATTACAGGAGACTATAAAGATTTGGGGCAGTTCAATTCAATTCAATTGTCCTTTCCGGGCAACTATAAAATTGGGAATTATATAGTACCCTCAAAAGTAGATGAACTTAACCCGACTGCAAATTTTAGGACATTTTTGGCATTTATCGATCAAATTAGAGGAGATATATCAAGTCAAATGGGGAATCTACCTATTGTATTTTCCATCGATGACCTTAAGGACAAAATTGCGACAAAAGAGCTCTCTAACGAAACTTTTTATAAAGGTCTTGGTATTCCAATTCCTAATAAAGTAAATGAAAAGCAAAATGAATGGTTTGAAGATACGCGTTTAAATTATCAGCTCGCTCTTAATGGTTGGGCTATAGTTGAAAAAATTCCATACATCGGTAGCTCTCAAGATCTACTAAGGATTAAAAGAGAGTATTTAAAGCTTGTTCATATGGGCTTGGGGATAGACTCCATCATAAATAAAAACCTTAACGCCATTTTTCAGGCGAGCTCTCTTGTACTACTTCAAGAGAGAATTAGAATTGTATTGAGTACTGATGTGCGTGATGTAAGAATTTTAGAGCATTGTTTTTTACAGCCAGTCGCCAATGGTAAGCTCGGTCTTAATTTTGAATTGAGTGTTTTTCTTTTTCTAAAGGAAGAAGTGTCTGATGCTAGTTTAGTTGATTCAAGTAACTCTAATAAAATCAATAAACTGAAGGTTTATGCTTTAACATTAATCGCGAATTTTATTCCTGCTCTCGTAATTCCAAATACGATTTGGAGTCAAGAAAAGGACCTAGCGCATTTTGATGATCTATTAAAAATAGCCTACCCATCAGAAGATATTTTTTACTTTAATGCTGAATTCCAAGAGCTTCAATTAAATGCAATGACCACATTAATGAATGATTGGGTGCTGAGGGATGAAAATGATTCTAATTCAGATTTATATGCTAAGCATTAAAAATTGTGTCGTTCAATTGGCTGGAGGCGTAGTAGCTAATATTGAAACTAGGCTTAACAATGGATTAGAAGAACGATTGCAAGAAGTGTTATCGAAACACATGCAACGATTATCTTCTGTAGAGGGCCAAATTCGGATAAATGAATTTAGTTTTGATTTGGGGCTTATTTCAAATATCAATTTTGAAACAAGGTTTTATAATAGACTTGAAGTAGCTTGCGAAAATTTCGTTGATGAACTATTGGCTGTTCATAATAGAAATAGTTTTACAGAAGATTTAAGCAATCATATTACAACTGAAAAGTTAGAGGCACAAAAAAAACAAGTGGACAATGATGTTGAGATTGGTCGATTGCAAACTATTGTTGACTCTTTAGAAAATGTAGCACAAAAATATTGGGTTGAGACTGCATTAATGTACTACAAAGAAAAATTTACTGTTACAATGCCCAATGCTTCGCAACAGTTTCTTTTTAACTTTATTCAGCAAACAAATAAGGAAGATGCTGCTCAGGAATTGTTCAATCACAAGGAAGCAGCTTCTCAAAAGAGTGTTGATAATAAAGCAGTTCGTTTTTTAATCGACTTGCTCCAAAAAACAAGTCTTTCAACAGATTGGTTCAATCAGTTATTGATGGAATACGAAGACAAGTTTGGCGAAATGTTAGCTCCCCAAATTCAAAATCTACTTAAGAAATATAAAGATGTTGATGACGCTGATAAAACCGATCTAGAGAATCGTAATGAATTAAAGGATTTACTTCAATCTGGATTGAATCAGGAGTTAGACTTTTCTTTTAATGGACAAGATAAGGATGAGCAAAATGTTATTCAAGATCATATAAGAGGAAGGGAGGCTCTTTCCTTTTTAATCGAGCTACTTCAAAAAATAACACTTTCGACAGATTGGTTCAATCAGTTATTGATGGAATATGAAGACAGGTTTGGCAAAATGTTAGCCCCAGAGATTCAAAATACCTTGATGGAATTTAGGGAAGAATATAAGCAATTGACCTCACTATCTGTGGGCGATTTTTCCTCTAGAGGACCTATTAGCATTAAGAAACAAAATTTGCTTAATCATCTAAAACTCCTTGAAAGTGAGTCTGAAAATATAGATGATCAGCAAGAGCTAGTTGAGTTAATGACATTGATAGAAGACATTCCGAATGAACTAGCTGTGAACTGGCTTTCTAGCTTGTTGGAATTGTACCAAGAGCGCTATGAACAAACATTGCCTGCATCAATGCAAGAAATGTTGATGAACTTTATGGAGACTCAGCACCCAAATAGAGCTGCGCATCTTTTTAAGGAAGTAAAAACTATAAGTGTACATGAGCTGCAAGAGTCATTAATTGAAGAGTTGCAGCAGAAAGTAGAAAAGATCGAAAGCCGGAAAGAACAATTGCTTGTGGAGAACAACAGCCCAAAGCAAGAGGAGGGAGCCGTTCAATTTATCCTTGATTTGTTGAATTGGATTAACTTTTCGGGTAATTGGCTCATTCAAATTCAGAATGAATACCGCGATTCTTTTGGACAAGAGCTATCCTCGGAAATTCAAGATACATTGATGGAATTTAGGGAAGCACAAAAGCAATTGACCTCACCGCCTGTGGGCGATTTTTCCTTTACAGGATCTAATCGCATTAGGAAACAAAATTTGCATAATCATCTAAAACTCCTTGAAAGTGAATCTGAAAATACAGATGACCAGCAAGAGCTAGTTGAGTTAATGACATTGATGGAAGCCTTTCCGAATGAACTAGATGTGAACTGGTTTTCTAGTTTGTTGGAATTGTACCAAGAGCGTTATGCTAAAACATTGCCTGTGTCAATGCAACAGTTATTACTGAATTTTGTGGAGACTCAGAATCAAAATAGAGCTGCGCATCCTTTCGAGGCAGAGCAAACGATAAGCGTACAAGAGCAGAAAGAATCTCTAATTGTTGAGCTTAAGCAGTATGTTGAAAAGATAAAAACCAGTAAAGAACAATTAATTATGAAAAATAATAAGCAAAAGCAAGTAGATGAAGCAGTTTATTTTATCTTAGAATTATTGAATCGAATCAACTTGTCGGGAGATTGGCTCAATCAAATTCGTACAGAATACCAAGATTCTTTTGGACAAGAGCTATCCTCCGAAATTCAAAATACGCTGATGGAATTTAGAGAAGAACAAAAGCGAATAAGAGTTTCATCTGTACAGTCTAATTATTTTTCCAAACAAGACTTAATTTCTTATCTAATAAAAGTTGAAAGGGTACCCGAAAACAGAGACGATCAGAAAGTCATTGCTGAGCTGATTTTATTGACGGGTAAGCTCTCTCAAGAACAGAATTCTAATTGGTTTGAAACACTCTTGAAATTGCATGAAGAAAAATATTCACAGAAAATGTTAATCTCCTTGCAGAAAATATTATTAGACTACCTACAGGAACAAGAGAGCAGAATCATTACCAAAGTTACATCAACTGGTCCGATGGATACCCTAAAAGAAACACTTCGAAAGCAGTTAGAAACAACGGTATTAGTTAAAGCAAATAAGAATTCTGAGTTTGCTACTTCCAAATCGATTGAAAGCTCAAGCAACAATTTTACTTTACAGAACACTTCCGAAACAGAAGAGTCGAATTCGTTATTATCTACCAATAGTGTGCAAAATAAAAAGCTAAAAGGGGTTTCTGATCAAGCTCGATTGCTCCAACTTAAACTCGCATTAGGGAATAGGCTGAAAAATAAATCTGCTTCACAAGAAGAAGTGATTATCTCTGGAGCAGGAATAATTGCAGGGTGGGTACTTTGGAAAAAACAATTTGAAAAATTTGGATGGCTGAAAGCCGGCTTGTTTCTAAAAGAAAATAATAGAAATACCGCAATTTATGCAGCCAATTGGTTGGCTCGATTAGGCGGAGAAATTCCAGATTCATTGAATTTATTGGTGTCAGTAATCTGTGGATTAGAAGAAGAAGACCAATTGTTATTGAGCGATGAAGAATTGCAGCAAAAAATGGGAACGATAAAGTTGAGCACTTCCATAGATCATTTTAACAAAGAACTCCTCAACTTATGGCCAGTTTTTGATATCAATAAATTACGGGAATTCCAAGAACTATTTCTCCAACGAGAAGGGGTTTTATCTAAAACAGCTATAGGTTATCAGTTAACTTTAGTAAAAGCACCTTATGATCTACTGATAGAGCGACAGCCGATTCCTTGGCCAATTAGTTTAATAAGTTTCTCTTGGACATCAACAAAAATAGAGGCAACATGGTAAATACAGAAACACAAAACAGTACTGCGGAAATTAATGGCCAGAAAAATGGAGTGCCAAAACCAGATAAATCCTTGTTCTCTGAATTTCTCTGGGTAGAAACATTAATAAAATACCGAATTTCTGAGCTCTGTGATGGAAATTTAAAGTCTCCACCACCACCAATGCCAGATATTGGGCTAGGCATTCACCCGTATTTTGATTGGCTCATAGAACAGCATGCAGATGTTACTGAACGACTCGCACTATCCTTGGTATTGATGTCGCAAACAGTTCCTCAATTTTTAGATTATTTGTACACTAAAAACCAATATACCGACCAAGTTTTTACAGAATTTGGAGTTTGCTTTGAAGGCGATCCCATGCGTGTGAAGCCAAGTTGGCAAACCGTGTTTTTTCTTTTAACAGGGAGTGATAACTTGTTTTATCTTCTCCAATATATTCATTCTGATCATTGGTTATACAGGCAGAAACATTTAATTATGCCGGAGGAGAAATCCGAAAACCCATTTTTAACTCCTCTTAAGCTAAATCATGATTTGCTCCGACAATGGGTTTACCCAATAGCTTTACGAAACGTGGCCGAAGATAATTTTCCTGCCCATGAAATTTCATCTGCTTTAAATTGGGATGAGCTCTATTTGATGCAGGAAACCCAAAATGGATTGGACCAATTGAAATTGTGGCTCAAGCACGGCTCAGGTTTATTGAAAGATCAAAAGCTAAAGCGGTACATCAACCCCGGAATTCGTGTATTGTTTTATGGTCCCTCGGGTACAGGGAAAACACTCACTGCATCTTTACTAGGGAAGGAATTCAATCTGCCAGTTTATCGAGTAGATTTATCACAAATGGTATCCAAATGGATTGGCGAAACGGAAAAGAATCTAGCACGTGTTTTTGATATTGCAGAAAAGCAAAATTGGATTTTGTTTTTCGACGAGGCTGATTCTCTTTTTTCTAAAAGAGGCTCTGTTAGCAATGCTAACGACAGAAGAGCAAATCAGGAAGTATCCTATTTACTGCAACGGGTAGAAAACTACGACGGTACTATTATTATGGCCAGTAACTTGCGCGATAATATTGACGAGGCATTTATCCGACGATTTCAACTTATAATTCATTTTCCTATTCCCGATAAAAACATCCGTGCAAAGCTGTGGGAGAATATGCTGGAGGATACCTTTAAACTGGCTGAAGATATAGATCTAAAAAAAATTGCTGAAGACTTCGAGCTCACAGGAGGGAGTATGAAAAATATTTTCAGGAGCCTTATGCTTCAATTGTATGAACGCGAAAAATCGGAGCAGGTAATCACAGCACAAGACATTCGTACAGCGGTTCATAGCGAACAAGCTAAAAGTGGCATTTACACCATTAGAAAACGCTATTAATTTCTCTTTTAAAAAGAACATAAGCACAAGATTTTAGAACATATGTTATTTACTCTCTAAGCATTTTTCTAGATCTTTAATACTGAAAGAAACGATCAAGATAAGATAAAGATGTACAAGCATTTAAAAAAGATTAAAAGCTCAAAAGATTCCTCCAATATTGCACAGCAAAAAGGAAAAGGAATGGCCTTACAGAAAAAGCCTAAAGACAATACCGGACTTCCAGGTCGCTTAAAAACTGGAATGGAGCAGCTTTCCGGCATGAGCTTGGATCATGTGCAGGTACATTATAACTCGCCAAAACCGGCAAGCGTACAGGCACATGCCTATGCACAAGGAAATCAAATTTATTTGGGCAGTGGGCAAGCCAAACACTTGCCTCACGAACTAGGGCATGTAGTACAACAAGCGCAAGGTCGCGTAAAACCTACCACAAGTGTTAATGGTATGGCGGTAAATGACAATGCAGGCTTGGAAAGAGAAGCGGATGTGATGGGTGCGAAAGCCATGAGAATGTAGTGAGGTAAATTAGTTAAACGATGATCGTAACTAATTAAAAATTAGATATGAGTAAACTTATACAAGTAATAAAAGGATTAAATAGTAATGAGTTGCGACTTAGATTAATATTTTAAAAGGACGAAAATATGATTAGAAAAGTGCGAAAAATTGATGCTTGTAGGTGGAGTTCAACAATGCGTTGTTGGCATGTGCCTGATACTCCTAAAAATTTACTTTTATTAAAGCAATTGTTTGATGGTCAGTTACAAATAATTAAGTCAGAGAAGACTGTTAATGTTCCTGTACCACTAGCACGCAAACAAATTAGTAAGTCTCCAACCTTGGTTCCTGCATTGTGTTTGGAACAA
>JAESST010000079.1 GCA_016763995.1 Flavobacteriales bacterium
AAAAAAATCGAAAAAGAAAATGGGCGAATAAATTACAATCTAACTACTCTTGTTGATACAATACAGAATAGCATAATAAACACCGGAAAGGTTATTATTCCAAAAGACGTTACTGAGTTTGAGAAATCATTACTCATTGCAAGAAGAATACAACATAATGATAGTCAATTAGTTGCTATTAAAATGTTCAAAATCTTATTGAAATTTAAACTATATAGAACAAAGGGGGAGGAGTTGTATTTAAAACTACTCATCAGCAATTCTCTTGATTATTTAGGAGCCCCGCATATTGCATATCATTACACACTAGATGTATTTCCCGACATTTTCAAAGAAATAAAAGATCCCGAAATCAGTGGATTAATCCGAAGGCATCAGGCTGGGCTTCTCATTAGAATAAAAAAAATAAATGAAGCAAAAAACATATATAAAAACAATTTAATATTGTTTTCCCAAAATAACAATGAGGTCGAATCTTATACCACAAGAAACAATCTAGCTTACGCCTACTTTCTTTCTAAGGAACTTGATTCTGCAAAAATGCTTTTCAAGGTAAATCAAAACCCAAAATTTCAAAGTCTAAAGCCCATATTGTATGCCTTTGCTTATGGGAATTATGGACTCGTATTAAAGAAGGAAGGAAATTATGACTCTTCTTTAATCTACTTAAGGAAAGAAATTAACCTACTTAACGAAATCAATCAAACCGAAGGAATTCACATTGCATACTTTGGTTTAGGAGAGCTATTCGAGTTACAAGGCGAGATAGATTCAGCAAACTATTTTTACCTTAAGTCGATAAAAGCCACTAAAGAAACAAAACACATTCCATTAATCATTAAGAACTATGAGAACCTAATCAGATTATATGCAACTGAACAAAATGCTCCTGAACTAAGCAATTTCATCGACCTATATATTGGGTATAATGATAGTCTGAAAAGTATTCTTAAACTACAAACTTTACAAAACGAATTACGAATCTTTCAGTTTCTAAACATATTGAAAGAAACCACAGATTCAAAGGAATTAAATGATCAACTCAAAATAAACAATAGAGAACTATTATATATTAGCTTAATATTAGCTTTACTTGTCGTTTTACTAATCATCATCATTACCATTAGAACTAAAAACCGACTCAAATTAAAAGAGAAAAACAACGAGTTAAAGGGGAAAAACATTGAACTCAAAGATTCCTATTTAGCCATTTCTGTCTCAAATAAAAAAAATGAAATCCTTCTTAAAGAATTGCATCATCGAGTAAAAAATAACCTCCAGATAATCTCTAGCTTATTTAACCTTCAACTCAATGCAAATAAGCTTGACTTAAGCACAGAAGAGGTCTTTAAAGATGCTAAAAACAGAATTCACTCCATCAGCTTAGTCCACAAAAAAATCTACCAATCAGACAATATAAACTCACTAAATTTTGAAGAATACATTCGAGATTTTTCTGATGAAATACTCAAAGTAAATCCAAATGATATAAACTTGTCAATAGACATTAAAAGAAACCCTATTCCAATCGAGTCTGCAATTCCTTTAGGGCTTATTTTTAACGAACTTTTTACAAACTCGTTAAAGCACTCTAAACAAACTGACCTCTTGAAAATTTCTATTCAATACCTTAAAGTTGGAGATAAAGAGAAATTTATATATACTGATAATGGGGTTGGAGTAAAAAACATAGAGGTTATGAAAGATAATGACTCTTCGATTGGAGTAACATTAATTCATTTATTGTGTGAACAATTAGATTGTGAAGTCAATTATAAAGAAGCAGTTGAAAATAAACATGGCTTTTGGTTAAGCATTGAAGGAAATTTTGATTAAAACATGAAAAGAAAAATTATTGGAATTGCACTCCTGATCTCATCAATGGCTTGCGTTGATACAGAAAAACACAGCCATGCAAATGATCACATGCATAAAAGTTCATTTGAGGAACTGGTTAAGCAATTTGAGAATAAGGACAGAATACTATGGCAAAAACCCCTAATAGTACTGGATAAGTTAGGCGATATCAAGGGTGAAAAAATTGCCGATATTGGAGCGGGAACGGGATATTTTAGCTTTCGTTTAGCTGACATGGGAGCCAAAGTCTTAGCACTTGACGTAGATCAAAAATTTCTAGACTACATCGATCAACATAAAAAAGAGCATACGATAAGCACAAAAAAGATTCCATACGATAATCCTTCTATTGAATACAATTCTCTAGATGCAGTATTTACAGTTAACACCTATCATCACCTAGAAAGTAGAAGTCTTTATTTTAGAGAAGTCTTTCATGCTTTAAAAGAAGATGGCAAACTCTTAATTGTTGACTTTAAAAAGGAAAAGACACCTCATGGTCCTCCTTCTGATATAAGAATTTCTGGTCAGACAGTAATGCAAGAATTACACAAGGCCGGGTTCTCTAAAATTATCATTGACCTATCTAGCCTTCCAGAACAGTACATCATAACAGCAAAAAAAACAAAGAGCCCTAAAACGAATGCTTTAGGGCTCTAAAATCACAAATAAATCAAATTACTAATTGGCTACTACTACCTATAAATCAAATTTGTGATTCGGTCTTTATGTCTTATTGAATGAACAAAATTAATAAAAAAACGATTGAAATAATTATAAGTTGAAATAACCCTAAAATTGATGCTCTGCTTTTCATATTCTTCGCTCTTTTAGTTTCAATTTATACGCAAGATTAAGTTAAAAAGTTTCGACAAAAAAATTAATGTTCTTAAACCGTCGTTTAGTGTTCTCAAAAGAAATTATTTGTTAAAGTATAACCCTTATTTAATCTTGACATTAACTCTTCCTTCTGATTTTAACCCAAGAAATCTCTGCATTATTAAAAATTATTTTGGTTTGTTTTAGCTCCTCCATATAATCCAAATTCGCAATGTAACTTCTATGTGTTCCAAAAACCACCTTGCTAAGCTTATTCATATATTCAATTAAGCTTCCTCTAACAGAATATTTTTTGCCATTGGTCAAGTAAATATGATCACTTTACAAGTGAACAATGTTGTAAAAGTTCAACCTAATAAACACATTACTCTCTTTGATAAAAAATGCATCTTGAATCTCCAAGTTCTCCGTTTTAAGCGCTTATTCTACCTATTTCAAAACTCTCTTATAGTGTTATTCTTAACTTGTCTTGCTAGCTTGTCTTGTACAGTTGTTTCCAGCTTTTATCAATTTTCTTATTCCCTTCCTTTATCTCGAAAGCCCGGCAAACACATAAAATAGAAATTGATCTCAATAAAAAATAAGTTATATTTTATTGTTACGAATGCATTTGAATCAATTTCTAAGAACAACTTTTTATCTTCGATCTTTACAACATGAAAAGATGGTTTTTTGCGATACTCCCTTCTTCAAAAGTCTCATCTGAAATTATTGAATTTCAAAGAGAATTAAAAACCCAATATGGGTTTTCGCATGCATTAAAAACTCCTCCGCACCTAACTATCATTCCTCCATTTACGGCAACAATAGATCAAATTGAGTCACTTTTTACTAAAATTAGAAATGAAAGTCTAACTCCATTTTCTATTCAGCTTGATGGGTTTCAAGCATTCCACCCTAGGGTTCTCTTTGTTGATGTGATGCATAACCCAGATCTTATTGGCTTTCGTAAACGTATAAAGTCAATTTTTGTCTCAGAAAAAATTATTCCCAATAAGGGGGAGAAGCACTTTTTTACCCCTCATATTACTATTGCGAATAGAGATCTTAACAATAAAACATTCAAGCAAATATTTCCAACTTTTAAAAACCGAAAGTTTCTAGCTGCTTTTGAAGTTCGCTCCATCTTCTTGCTACAACATACTGATGGGAAATGGGTAGAGAAGGAAGAATATATGTTTACAAAAGAAGCTTAGGTATTGCTAACTCTTCTTATTCAGTGTCATTCCATAGAAAAATAAAATCCAGCGACCATAATAAAAGCTTATTTAACAAAAAAAGAGATTATCGCTATAAGATGATGATTAATTTAGTGTCTTTAGGGAATCAAGAGACGCATGAACTACTTTGACTCAGTTTCTTCATTTGAGTTAAGCACCTATAGATGACATTAAGCTTATGACGAAACACCTTACTTTTATTCAAGAATCAATCAGCAATTTTGAAGTGCTGTTGTTGAAATACAAAAGCGGGTCTGGTATTTTCTCAGAACGAGATATTGAACCTTTAGCTTTATATTTCTGTCAGAATAATTGGACTTTAGTTGCTTTTTGTAGACTTAGAAACGAAAGAAGAGAATTTCTGCTGAATCGAATTCAATCCATCGAAAAGAAGGAAGTCAACTTTGCCCCTAATCAATTTAATCTTACAGATCATTTCTTATAACACAGAAATCAAGTCAAAAGGGTATTCATATGCAAAAATCATTACTTTTTATTCCAGATATCTCAGGCTACACTAAATTCATCCAATCTACAGAGATTGAACATGCAGAACATGTTATAGCTGAAATACTAGAGGTACTCATCGCTGCAAATACGGAAGAATTAAAATTAGCTGAAATTGAAGGTGATGCTCTTTTCTTTTATAAGGAAGGTTCTATCCCTTCTCAAGAAAGATTGCTTGCTCAGGTAGAAGGTATGTTTTCTGCCTTCTACGGTCATCTAAAAATGATGGAGAAAAATAGGATATGCACTTGTAACGCTTGCGCAACTGCTCCTAACTTAGAATTAAAAATTGTTGCGCACACCGGTGCCATTCAATTTTTAAAGGTTCAAGGAAACAAAAAGCCTTTTGGAAGTTCAGTCATTACAGTTCATCGTTTGCTAAAAAATTCTGTAAACAGTAATAATTATGTCTTACTAAGTAAAGATTTAAGCAACAGCGTTGATATGAAGCCAACTTATCAGAGCGATCTTTTTGGTTTTAAAGAAGCCAAAGAAGAATACGATGATGTTATGGTCGATTATATCTATTCAAATATTGATGTCGAACAACTTCAAATAACCCCTTTTGAAAAGCCATTTAAGGTGAATTTCAAAAAGGTTCCTGATGCAATATTTGATATGGAATTCAACACTTCGGCTAACGAATTACTAGAAATAATTACAAATTACAAATACAGAGGTTCATGGGTAAAAGGTGTTGATTCCTTTGTTTTTAATGAAAATGAAGTAACCCGACTCGGTACCGAACATACCTGTATCGTAAATGGAAAGCAACTTGATTTCGTTACTGTAATTAAAGACTGCCAGCCTAATGAAATTATTTATGGAGAATTAACCAAAAGCCCTCCTCCGGTAGATGAATTGTATAATTTTTTCATCATTACTCCTATCAACGAGACGAGTTGCCGCATGAAAGTTGAAATTTATGCTGTATCAAAGTCTCCCTTCAAAAAGTTACTCTTCTTATTTGTAAAAGGAGTACTTAAAAAAAGCACTGCAAATTCCTTAGAGAACCTCAAAACTCTTGTAAACAGCAAAAAGAAATAATATATCATCTTTTGAGTTTAGTAAATAAGCATTATAATGTGCTTTGCCTCTAAACCTGATCTAATGCCACTACGTAGGAATAAACATACCGATGTCATTTACATGCGTAGAATATTGACTCTCTTGCTGGTTTTTCCCCTATTTTCATATGGTCAAGAAGGAGTTGGCGTACTGACTGATAATTACATGCCGGTGAACCAAAGCAAATTAAACCCATCAGCTATGGTAGATCAAAAGCCCTGGCTTTCAATTAATTTGCTTGGCGCGCATGGATACTTAAGAAATAATTTTGCGTATTTACAAAATACTCGACTGAACTTATTGGATAAAGACCCCACTGCTGTATTCGATCCTCCTTCTACTTTAGGAAAAGTGTTTGTTACGGGAGAAGTGTTAGGCCCTTCTGCAACGTTAAACATAAAAAATCAAGCTTTTGGAATTCACACCTCTGTTAGAACCTATGCTAATATGAACCGTATTCCTGCTGTTTTAGGCGAAATAATAGCAGATGAAAGCATAGAAAATATTGAAGATGGCTTGTATGAGATAAACAATGGAAGGCTAAAGACCATGAGTTGGGCGGAAGTAGGATTAAGCTATGGGCGGAACCTTTATAAACGCAACGAGATTATGATTGATGGAGGTATTAGCATAAAGCGACTAATAGGAATTCATCAAGCTTCACTTACGGTAAAAAATGGGCTTGCTGAAGTAATAAATGGAGATGGAGTAATTCGCAATTTAGACGCAAAATATTCCTACACCGAACCAGCTTATGGAGCTGGCGGAGGTTGGGGGATTACTCTTGGTGGAACCTATAAAAAAATGAACGATTACACCGATTCGTATATTCCGCATTCCTCTTCTAGTGGGTGTAAATGGCTAGGTTATAAATATAAAATTGGCGCCTCCTTAATCGACCTAGGTTACATCCGATTTAAACAAGGTGCTAGAACTGCTGCTTTAACTGACACAGTTCGGGTAGATGATGTAGAGAACATAGACGAGGACGTTTTAGGAAAGGATAAAAATAAATATACAGGAGCTCTTCCTACTGCATTATCTATACAGGCAGACTATCATTTAAAGGATAACTTTTATGCGAATGCTATCATTGTTCAACGCTTAAGCCTGAGAAATTCCTTTGGTGTAGAACGTTCCAACCTACTCACTATTAGTCCAAGGTATGAGAGTAGTTTATTTTCTGTTTCCCTACCTCTATCACTTGCCAATTATGAAGTACCACAAGTTGGTTTGTATTTTCGAGTTGGACCCCTAGCATTGGGAACAGATCATTTGAGTCCGTTTTTTATTAAACACGATATTAAAGCAGCAAGTTTTTTTATCTACCTAAATCTAGCTCTCAAATCTCCAGCTTGTAGAGATAAAGCAGAGCCTAAATTTGGTAAATGGTTTTGTCCAGTTTGGTAAGTTCCATCATTTCTTTCCAAATTTAAACTATGTCAAACTATTTTCCCCCGTCCAATTTAGAACAGGTAGAAATTAGAGGTAAAAAACTCTTTTTATTTCCAGAAAAGGGGATTTAAAGGAAATGATTCTCATTGCAAATTTATACTTAGTAAAGTATCACATTTCCGTAAAGATGGAATTGCAGTCCCACAACAAGTAGAAAACAAAAGTTGAGTACAATTAAATCATATTCTTGAGAAATACCAACACAAAAACGTTGTTTCTTAGGAGAGCTTATTCACAGCACGCACAACAAAGAATGGGAGACTTTTGGTGAATCAATCAACGTTCATTCGGTATATTGTCAGTTTGAATTGGCGCTTAAAAATCATGATACCTTAGCCCAAGAATTATATGACAAAGCAAATCTAAAGGTATACACCCATTTGATTGAAGGCCCATTTCTCTTTAGCCATGAGCCTTTGGAAGAAGAAAATATCTATTCCAAAATACTTCATTCAATAATAAGCTAAACGGGGAAGGTATTTTTTAAGCTGCTTTATAAATGATGTGTATGTTCTCAGCAGAAAACGTGTGCCCTTTTCCTTCGACTACCAAATGCCAAGATCCATCTACAGGTTTTTTAAAGTGACAATAACTATCTTTTACTTCTAAGTTTTGTGCGTAATATCTCCCATTTAAACGATATGCATTGAAATTTGCCTCATCTAATAATAAAACATTGTAATCATTCGGTAATTCAATACCAATGAAACCTGGGTGACTTCCTCTAATTTTATGTTGAATCTGATTCATATTGCTAATTATTTTAGGATTGTGTACTTTTACGCTTCAAATATACTATATTTTTTAGTTTACTAATATTTTTAGCATTTATT
>JAESST010000080.1 GCA_016763995.1 Flavobacteriales bacterium
GTAATAGGCCAGCATGATATGGTTGACTTATTAATGATTGCTATTTTTTCGAATGGTCATGTGTTACTTGAGGGAGTGCCTGGTGTGGCAAAAACATTAACGGCAAAGGTACTTTCAAAAACGTTATCGGTTGGGTTTTCTAGGATTCAATTTACACCAGATTTAATGCCTTCTGATATTATTGGATCAGAAATTTTAGATGAAAGCAAAAACTTTAAATTTATTAAAGGCCCATTGTTTGCGAATATAATATTGGCTAATGAAATTAATAGGACACCTCCTAAAACTCAATCAGCTTTATTAGAAGCAATGCAGGAAAAGTCGGTAACAACAGCGGGCAAAACCTACAATTTGCCAAAGCCGTTTTTTGTTTTGGCAACACAAAATCCAATAGAGCAGGAGGGAACCTATCCACTTCCCGAAGCACAGCTCGATCGTTTTATGTTTAACATATGGTTGGACTACCCTAGTTTTAAGGATGAATTAGATATTGTTAAGGCAACTACTTCCGATAAAACGGTTTCAGTGTCTAAGATAATGGATGCAGAAGAAATTACTTTCTTTCAACAGCTTATTCGAAAAATTCCAGTTCCTGACAATGTTTTGGAGTATGCAGTAAAACTAGCTGCAAGCACGCGACCAAATACGGAGAATTCTCCACAAATGGTAAACGATTTCTTAAGTTGGGGAGCAGGGCCAAGAGCATCACAATTCTTAGTTGTAGGAGCAAAATGTCATGCGGCAATAAGTGGGAAGTATTCTCCAGATATAGAAGATGTAAAAGCAGTGGCTGAACCAATTTTACGACACAGAATCGTTAGAAATTACAAAGCAGAAGCAGAGGGATATAGCATTGATAGAATCATCAAAGAGTTAATAGAAACTACTTAGGCGGCGAGTAAACAGGGTTCTGTTCTTGAATTTTTTCTTTGTTATACCTGGGGAAGCTCTTTTTAGATTTTTTCAGATTCTCATCCCCGTCCACTAGTTTGTGAAAAACCCAATTTTTTCCATCCCACATATACGCGTCCTGTGTAACATCCGGATAATAGTATTCATAGATACCTTCTAAACGAGGATTCAATGGCACTAAATAGTCAAAAATAATTTGATCGGCCTTCTCATTATAATTTAGTTTCATTGCATGCTGACCACCAAATTCGAATATAATTCTGGAACGAGTTTTTCTATTTGTCTTAAACAAAGGAGCTCCAAATTTTATATCTCCATTCGGCTTAAACCACAAAATATCAATATACTTTTTATTGGTTAATAAGTCATTTCCATCCCAAGCCAATAGCGTATAATAGCTATTGAATTCTGTTTCTTTCTCTATGATTTTGTAATAGAGAGCTCCCATCCAATTACTCGCATTTCTTGTAATCAGTTCTTCTTCCTCGTTGGGCTTAGATTGGGAGGATTGAGTCAAAAAGAGTATTCGTTTTTTGTTTCATCAAGCTTCCTGAGAATGCCGCATTCATATTTAAAGCTGCCATCTTTATAAGGAATGCTCCAATTAAAAATTCTGAAGGTCGAATCTTTTGGGCTTAGAATAGTAAGACTTTTGACTTTACTAAATAGATGAGAAAAAGCTTCTTCCTTAACTAGTTCTTTTGAAAGAAGCGTTTTTAATTCCGTATTAATACTGTCCTTTTTTCATCAAGAATCTCATCTAATAGAAGTAAAGAGAGTTTTTCGATTTTCTCTTCATTGATATTAGCATTTGCTGAAATCATAACTGTTTTAATTCCTACATTAGTCTGTGCAGAAACTGATAAACCAGCAAGTAGGAATAAGAAGAAGCATGCTTTTAACATAGATCTCAATTGAAATGTATCGCAAGATAAACAACAATTGAACCGAATTAGTATGTCAAACAATGACTAAATGTGTAAACTGTCTTTCTTAGCTAACAATTGTTCTTCTGTTTCTCTCACATCAGGATCATCTACACAACAATCTACTGGGCAGACAGCTGCGCATTGAGGCTCATCATGGAAACCAACGCATTCGGTACACTTGTCAGGAACAATGTAATAATAGTCTAAGCTAACAGGCTCATTTTCAGAGTCGGCAGATATGCTCTCACCATTCATACTAGCGTATTCTCCTGTTACTCCTGTGCCATCTGAGAATCTCCATTCTTCGCCACCTTCATAAATTGCGTTATTCGGACATTCAGGTTCGCAAGCTCCACAGTTGATACATTCGTCAGTTATAATAATTGCCATCGAGGTCTCTTTTATGTTTGTAATTTCGCATCTAAACAATTCGGGAAAATGAATTGTTTTTGCGAACTGCAAATTTAATGTTTTAGAGGATTACTTAGATGGAATTAGCGACTAAAAAAAGAGCTTTATCAGAATTAGGAATATTTTTCCAAGAAGCTGTAGCAGAATATAAAGGAGAATCAATTAAAACAAAGCATGTCGAGTTGACAGAGCTTAGAAATCAATTGGTTAATACAATTGATAGTGTAAAACATGAAAATGGATGGTTTACATCAGAGTCTGTTCTTTCTGCTCTTGAAGCTTGGACGGTGTCCTTACAAGAAGATAAAATTGACAAATGGCTAAGTCCATATCTTTTTGATAATATTAGCTCTAAAAAGGTTGGAATAATTATGGCGGGGAACCTGCCATTAGTTGGTTTACACGATGCATTGTGTGTACTGGTTTCAGGAAATCAACTCTATGCAAAGTTGTCTTCTAAAGATAGGGGATTAATGATAATTACATTAAACGCTTTAAAGTCCCTTACAAAGGAGTGGTCTTCAAGTATTGTCTTGACTGAAAACATGAAAGAGATTGATGTCTTAATTGCAACAGGGAGTGATAATTCTGCGCGTTATTTCGATTACTATTTCAGAGAGAAAAAAAGATTAATTAGGAAAAATAGAACTTCTATTGCTGTATTAAATGGAAACGAAACAGAGCAAGAACTAGAAGGTTTGAGTCATGATATATTTACTCATTATGGACTTGGGTGCAGAAACGTAACTAAGTTGTATGTGCCTAAGAATTATGATTTAGATCATGTATTCAAGGCCTTATTTCCTTACAAGGAAATAGCAAATCATAATAAATACGCTAATAATTATGACTACAATAAAGCGATTTATTTATTAAATAAAGTAGAGTTAATTGAAAATGGGTTTATTCTCTTTAAGGAAGATGAAGGTCTTCACTCACCAGTGGGAGTCTTATTTTATGAATTCTACGATAGTTTAGACGATTTAGAGCATATTATGGAACAAAATAAAGATTCCATACAATGTATAGTAACAAACGAAAACTTAAAAGATGGGATTTCTTTTGGAAAGGCGCAGGCACCGGAATTATGGGATTACGCAGACGGAGTAGATACAATAGAGTTTTTATTGTAAGAAAGATTACTTGAATTCATAAGCTCCCATGTCAGGAGCACTATCTAGTGTTCTATCTTCTCCATTTAAATCAAATCTAATTGCATTCCCTACGGTAGCATCTCCTTGATCTTTTGCAACAGACATATCGAAGAGCTCAAAGTCATTTGCCCCAGCATCATTAAAAATTTGACCGCTAGGGTTTTTAATAACGTTGCTAAAAATAGCTGCATTAGATGTATTTACTTCAGTTTTTAAGATTGAATTTAAAACGCGAATGCCAACACCTCCATTGTTAACGATTTCTATTTCGAATTCACTGTCTTCATTTCCATGAATTATTGAGTTTCGAATGCTTACTAAAGGGGTATCTATTTTTAATTTTCCTGCAGCATTGTATGAGTTCTTTACAAAAAAAGCGGGAGTTTCTCTACTACTAAATGTAGAATAATTAGCAATAGTGGAATGATCGAACCTCCAGTTTCCCTTGGCTTGTAATATCGTATTTGACTCTCCACAATTTGTAATTACAAGGTTTTCACCTACAAAGTTAAAGTAGGCACTTAATAAGCCGATACCGGAACAATTATTAATGATTGTATTTCTTATGGTTAAATTTCCTAATGGAGGTTCAATGGCATCTAGAAATAGTGCTTCAGCTTGGATTCCCACAAAGGCATTCTCAATAATCGCATAATTAATCTCATTCACTCCACCTTCATTAATCCATATTCTATCCCACTGACCTGGAATATTAGCATATTGTGCTTCAAGTCTATCTCCTGTAAAAAGGACGGGTGATTCTTTTGTTCCATTTACTTTCAGAGTACCACCTTTGTATACCCACATTCCACCGCTATTATGGAAATATACTCTTGTGCCCGCTTCAATGGTCAATCTGTCGGCCGTATCAACCGCGATAAATCCATAAACAACGATAGGCAGGCTATCAGTCCAAGTTACATCAACAGGAGGAATATCATCTCCACATGGACCTGTCAAGCAGGTAAAATCTGGTAGATTCCTATTAAAGGTAGTTGGAGTGTAATAGATTGCATTTTGTCCCCAGGCAGTTAGAATTACTCGTTGAGAATTACCATTTGTATTGAATTCAATAAAATCTTCAATTACAAAAGGGTTTGACGAATCACTAGGATTTACTGTTACTTCTACGAACACAAATGCACTATCTTTTGAAGCAATCTCAATGTCATTAAAAGAAGTACCTGCTTGACCATCAACATTGATTCGAAAGTTGGAGCTTGAACCTCCATTTAATCGAATAGAGCTAATTTTAATTCTATCGCTATGTGGATTATAGATTCGAAAGTTATGCGTAGCTGACCCAATGGTAGTAAATACGGTATCAAAAGAAATTGAGTCAGTTGAGAAGTTAACTTTTGCCGAACTGTCTTCGATAAAATCTTCATCCCTTCTACAAGAAAACAAAATTACTAGGATGGAAAAAAACAGAAAGACGTGCTTTAACTTCATAGTTACAAATATAAAAGATCAAACGTGTAAACCCTCTTTTATTGCTTGCTTAATTCCACTCTTTTAAAAGAACTTTTATTTCGTTTTGTACTTCATTGGTCTTGTCTTTTGCATACCATAATTGCACGTCTTTTACAAACGCTGAATAATCTCCATTTGGAATCGTTTTAAAATCATTCACCATTTTCTGAGCGGTAGCAGGCCTAGGCCCCCAAGTTCCTATTGTTTCTAAAGTTTCAAGATTAAGCGCAATTAATTTTGGAATAGATCTGCCTCCATTAGTTAGAAACTGATCCATTACTTCTAGGTTTTCATCTCTTAAAATTAATTTCAATTCTATATTTGGGAAAGCTTTTGAAATAGCATTAAAGACAGGAATATTTTGCGCTGCATCTCCACACCAGCCTTCTGTTAAAACAAGCCATATCATTTTGGTTTGATTCGAAAAAAGTACTTGTTTTAAGTCATCATTAAGTTGAGCAGTTTTAATCAAACGTTTCATTCTATGAAAGTTAATCTTTGCATAACCTAACATTGCCTCGCTTTGATTATCTCCAGTGGTTTTTTTCTGTTCATATAATTCAGTAATTAGAGCCATATAATTATCAAAACTCATTGCTGAATTTAAAAGATCTGAATTAATAACTGGATATACTTCCGCTGCCATGGTCTTCTTATTTTTGCGCAAAGTTAATACTAGATTGATCATCTTTATGTAATGTTTACGACAGATGAAATATCGTAGTTAATAGGCTTGTTTATGCTTCAAATAATGAATAGATGAAAAGACAAATTGTAAGAACGGCAGATGGGTCCAGTTCTATTTATTTAGAAGAGATGGATGAGCAGTATCATTCCAAGCATGGAGCTATTGCCGAATCGGAACATATTTTTATTCAAAACGGTTTATTGGAAAAGAAGGCTGAACCTGTTATTTCGGTTTTTGAAGTAGGGATGGGAACAGGCTTAAATGTCATGACGTCTATACAAGCAGCTGAAAAGCATAAACTTTCCATAAACTATGAAGCAATTGAGGCCTTTCCGATTCTTATTTCAGAATTAAAGGATTTAAATTTTGTTGAAGCTTTGAATTTTGACCCTATGCTGTTTCAAAAAATACACAAAACGGAGTGGGGGATCGAACAAAGCTTAAATACCAACTTTCGTTTAACTAAATGGCATGAAAAATTACAAATGATTAAACTATTGCCCGCTCAATATGATGTGATTTATTTTGATGCTTTTGCGCCTGAGAAACAGGGCGAAATGTGGTCGAAGGAAATATTTGAGGATTTGTTTACTGCTTTAAAGTATGATGGTATTTTAGTGACCTATTGTGTTAAAGGTGAAATTAGAAGGCGGCTAAAAGAAGTTGGATTTACGGTAGAGAAGTTGCCAGGACCAATTGGAGGTAAGAGAGAAATATGCAGAGCAAGAAAAGAGTTTAAAGATGAAGCGTAATATTTTGTCTCACTTGAGGGATAGGCAGAATGAAAAAATAGTATGAAACAGGAGTTAAAACAGAAGTTAGATCAAGCAAAAGCAAATCGCAAGGAAATTAATAAATTCATAAAGCGATTAAAGCAGCGAACGCCTAAAAATCTGGACCATCAATTTCAGGAATTACATGATAAGGCTTTTGAAAAGATTGATTGTCTAGATTGTGCCAACTGTTGTAAAACTACGTCTCCTATCTTTTATGACAAGGATGTGGAACGTATGGCTTCTCATTTTAGAATAAAAGCAGCAGATTTTTTTGATCGTTACTTGAGAATTGATGAAGATGGAGATCAGGTGTTAAAAAGTTCTCCTTGCCCTTTCTTAATGGAAGATAATAAATGTATGGCCTACGAATCTCGACCAAAAGCTTGTAGAGAGTTCCCACATACCAATCGGAAACGGATGCATCAAATTTTAGATTTAACGGCGACCAATACTAGAGTTTGCCCTGCTGTTTCAGAAATTGTGGATGCAATGAGAAATTAACTTTTTTTGAATAGATCAACAACTTTATTCAAATCAATTGTTTTGTTTATCTCGTAAAAATAATCCAATTGCCATTTTTGAGTTTTTATGGCTTGTTTATTATTTGTTTTATCCCAATTGGAATAAAGCCTAAAACCTCTTTTTCCTTCTCTTTCATCTGTTGAGATAATTCCATTTTGAATCAATGTAGATCTGGGAAATACAAATTGTCCAAATTTGGATTCTGTTTTCACAGTTACAACATAAAAGTCAATTCGGTCAGATTCGTGTAATGGTTCAATAATTCCTTGTCGGTTTCTTTTCCAAAATGTCACAAATTGTCCATCCTTTTTTGGTGTCAATTTTGCATTTCTGCTAACTATCATTAATCTATTTAATTTAAATCGACAAGCATTATACTCTTTGCCTTCCTCTTCCACCTTGAAGTTCAAAATTTGTAACTTACACTTATTGTAAATTTCTACTATAATTCTATTTAGAAAATCATCCATTAACCAGCAGATATTGATTTATCGATTTGAGAAATAACATCTTCTCTCTGATTCGATTTTATTCTTGTTACAAGCATGCCAAAAAGAGTTATACCTATGGGGCGAGAGTTATAAGTTTGTCTTTAACTGTTTGACTATAATAAGGAATTATTGTTTTGACCATAAAGGAAGCTATTAATAATTTAATTTGGCGTGCTTTCAAGTAAAATGCAATTTCATTCCTTCGTGTGACTGTTTGAAACCTAAGTCTTCATAAAATTTAATAGCCTTCGGTCTCTTTTTATCAGTTGTCAGTTGCAGCAAGTGTGCATTTTTTTCTTTTGCTCTGATAATAGCCCATTGAAACATAGTTTTTCCAATACCCAGTCCTCTTTTATCCTTTTTAATTCTTACAGCTTCAATTTGTGCCCTAATACCACCGCGATAAGTTAGGTACTGTATAAATGATAGCTGAAGAGTTCCAATTATTTCCAAAGCTTCATTTTCAACAACAATTAACTCTTGATTTTCATCAGCATTTATTTTCTTAAAAGCATTTAAGTATTCCAATGGCAATGGAATCTGAAAATTTTCCCTTTTCTTTCCAAGATCATCATCAGCAATCATTTCCACGATTGTTGGAATATCTTTTTCTGTAGCCTTTCTAAATTTCATATTTCAATTTAGGTTTTCCTTCTGTTATTAACAGACTTGGCTATGAAAAGTAGCCAAAACAATTCAGTTAACCACATTGGTGATTTTTATTTTAGATGAATTATAAAGAACAACGTTTATATAGCCAAGTTTCTCTTATTTTTAAATTAAAAAAGTATGTACACACAAAGAAGATTCCCCTTTAAGAGTGTTCTCGTCTGGACGAAAAAAGAAATTATTTTCTTCGTCATCTTAGCAACGGTCATTACTATTCTATATGATTTATTGCACATAAAATGGTTGCAAGTCCCTCTAACACCAGTAGGCCTTATTGGAACTGCAGTAGCCTTTATGGTAGGTTTTCAGAACAATGCAGCTTACGATAGAATATGGGAAGCGCGAAAGATATGGGGAGGAATTGTAAATTCATCGAGGTCATTAATTATTACTGTTAAAGACAGTTTTTACATTCATAATGTAGGGGCTAAAAAGGATGAAACAAACACTATAAAAATCATAACCAATCGACACATTGCATGGTTAACTGCGTTGCGTTATGCTATGCGTACCAAAAAAACATGGGAGGCTTCTTATGAAAGCATACACAAAAAGGAGACATTCTCTTATAATGTGCCAGAATTCACAAGTCCGATCGAAGAGGAGATGAAACCATATTTATCGGATAAGGAGTATGCTTATGTAATGACGAAGGATAATAAACCCAACGCTATCATGAGCCTTCAGTCGAAACATTTGAGAGCTTTAACAGATGAACAGAAGTTATGGGATTTTACTTTGCTGAATCTACAACAAATATTACAAGAGTTAACGACACAACAAGGCAAGGCAGAGCGGATTAAAAATTTCCCTTATCCGAAACAATATGGGAGTATAGGATATCATTTCGTACATATTTTTATGTGGTTGTTACCTATGGCAATTATTCCAGCTTTTGCAGAAATGGGAGTGGAGATCGCGAAAGAAAATCCTTTTATTGGAGATTATTTTGTTTGGCTAAATATTCCATTCACTGTGATTGTAATCTGGGTGTTTAATACCATGCTTCGAATAGGTTTGGCAGGGGAGAATCCTTTCGAAGGTTCGCCGAATGATGTGCCTATCTCTAATATTTCTAGAGGAATTAGTCGAGATCTTTTACAGATCATAGACGAAGACCCGGCGAATATTCCCCCTCCTTTTGAGAATGTAAATAACATTGAAATGTAGTTTATCCTTTAGTTTGATTGCCTCTTAGAAAAATGTAATTTAACGAGCTATATGTGTAAAATGTAGGGCATTGTGACGTAGTTAACTTATTCGGTTCTTAAAATTAAATCAAAATATTTTCTTAAACCTTTGAGGAAGTTCATCTTTTAAATAGATCTGTTTATTTGTAAATGGATGTATGAAATTCAACGAATAGGCATGTAAATACAGACCTTTACCATTTAAAATTAAATCTTCAATTCCATATTCTTTATCTCCTAAGATCGGATTACCTATACCAGATAGATGTTTACGCAATTGATGTCTTCTACCTGTTTTTGGTTTCAATTCTACTAAATTGAGTTTGCCGAATCTTTTTGAAGGAACAGATTCAATTAACTTATAATTTGATTGTGATTTCTTATCGTCAACTTCAGAAGCAATTTCTCCCCGATCGTTCATTTCACCTATAGTAACTGCATAATATGTTTTCTCAATCTTTTTGTCTTCAAACATTCTATTTAAAGCACGTATACTATTACTCGTTTTTCCAACCAATAAAATACCGGTGGTTGCGTAATCTAGTCGATGAACGGGTTGAGCTTTTGTAGTATCGGGAAGATTACTTCGTTGAATATTTTGAGCCAAGGCATTGGCAATGGTTTTAAAACTATTGCCACTGACTGGAATACCAGCGGGTTTATGAATCAATGCTAAATGATCATCTTCAAATAAAACTTTAAGTGGAAAGATGAGTTTCTTATTCGAGCTGACTTCTTTTGGAATAGATAAGCTTATGCACTCACCTCCATTTATAAAAGTAGCTGAAGTAGCAATAACATCATTAACCGTAATGAGTTTTTTCTTAATTGCTTTTTTAATTGCTGAATTAGTTGAAACTGTAACGAAGATACCAATAGCATATTCCCGTAATCTGATTGGGAAAGGTATATTGGGAACGATATGTATTTCGATTGGATTGATATGTTTTTAGTTTTTGCTAAGGAAATAAGATTAACTATATTATCTCTTTTTTTCTTCACCAAAGGCAAATTCGGCATGTTGGATAACATATTTTTTTACATGTCTGTAAGTTGAGAAGGAAATTAAAACCAAAAGAAACAATATAGTTGATTTTATAATGATGTTTTATCTGTCTTTTAATCTATAAACGAATTTATGTCCACTCCAATCTGCATCAATTGCCGCAACTTTTGTATCAACTAATCCATTCTTGAGTCCGTATTTCATAATCAAAAACTTGTCTAATTCAGTTTTTATATTCGATACTTTTTTAGGCCAGCTAATCCATAAAATTCCATTTTTCTTCAGGCTTGATTTTGCAATTTTATAGAAACTCTCCAATTGATTAACTGTTCTAACAAATATATGAATGAACTCAAATTGTTGACTATTCTCCGTTTCATTAATTATGACGTTAGAAGGGAAGTCCAAAAAGTAATCAATATAATTTTTCGGTTGATTTAAGACCAATATTTCAGAGTTACTTGTAATTCCAAGTTTTTTGTATAGTGGTGTTGTGGAACGGTTATCATTCATTAAAATCTCAATTGTAGTTTCAAAATTAATGATAGTTTTCGTTCATATATTTGATAGAATCGCAATTAAATTTACTTGCTTGTATTATTGTAGTGTCGTATTCTATAAATTTCTTGCCATTTATTATCTTGATTACTTTGTCAATTACTGTTCTATCAACAGTCTCAGGATATTTAGGCAAAGCCCTTCTATATAGATAGCTAAAAGTCTGCTTAGCATCAGATTTCCCTAAGTTATTTCCAAAAGAACGTGGCTCAGCATCATAGTGGCAAGAAAGGCAATTATCGACACTCCATTGAGCAGGCTTAAATGTTAAATAGGCCTCCATGGTAATGTTGATTAAAGCAGGCGTACTGCTAAATATTCTGTCCGGTTCATGGTGTTCGCCGTTTGGTTTTAGCAACTCAAAAATGCCAGTGTTAGGATCAGGGTCAGGGTATATGGCGTTGACCATTTCATAATATTCCCAGGGAGTGCCTGCTAGTCTAGCCTGAAATTCTTTATTGATTTTTTTGACATCCTCTGGAATAGATGTTACTCTGGAACAGTTCACAGGTCTTCTATTAGGCTGTGGAAAGATATCTCCACTATCGAGTCTTTGCGGTTCAATAACAGGGTTTCCACGAATTGAATCACTTAGATCAAATCGGTTTCGAACATCGAACCTACCGACAATGTCATAACCATATTGATAGTGTGGCTCAGCACCTGCTGGGCCTGGATTAAAAGAAGGAATTAGTTCTTTACCATCAGGTCGTTTGGGTGGATTTTTATCATAAATTTCAACATTATCCACCTGTTCAAAAGTGGTCCAATACCAAGTTTTGGAACTACGGGGAGTATTTCTTAAAATATGTAGACCTGTTAGTCCAAATGTATAGGGGCCTAAAGTTTCATTAGAGGGACTGAGAAAATATCCTTTTGTTGTGTAGTAACGTGAATTGATGTCCTTCCCTTCAACTAGGATCTTCCAACTTGCTTTGATTTCAACAGCTCCTTGACGTGCCCATTCTGGCAAACTACTGTTTGCTAAACTATCCATGTATTCAAAAGTGCCTTTTGTGATATCTGCACTTTGTTTACAAGCATCGCAATAACCGGTTCGTTTAAAATATTCAAATTCAGATTGATTTAAGCGAGATTCTAGCA
>JAESST010000081.1 GCA_016763995.1 Flavobacteriales bacterium
AAATAGACAATAGCCAATTGCAGCTGAAAAATAAAGATAAAATAACGAGGGACATGTGTTCTTTCAAGTTGAGGTTTTCTTTTTACATCTAGAGAGAAAAATCGATGTGCAGGAAGGAAAATAAGCAGAAAACAGATGATGCTGACAAAATAATAGTGGTTGAGGTAATTAGTTTTATCAATGAGTTCTACATAAGTGAAAGCAACGAATGAAAAAATAGAAGCTACTCTATAAAATAAGCCTAGCGTTAGAAAGAGAAAGGAAATTGCCATACCTCCAAAAACGACATACATCAAAGGTTCTGAGAATGGGATTATCCATTCAAAACCATAATAAGGGAAAAAGAGTTGAGGCTCTACGTATAAATCGTGAACCCATCCGTTCAGCATGAAACGAAGAATGCTAAAAAACATAACTGCTCCAAAAACAATCCGGAAGACTGCTAATGGAGCAATGTGTGTTGGTTTTGTGAGAAAACCATTTATCTGTTTTAGCATCATATTGTATATCAGGAAATTCGTAATTGAATTACTCCTAATTAATTATCAATCTCCATCATTATCTTGATAGGTAATTAACACACCCAATCTCGATGGCATGTCTACTTTCCAGAGCACAATTAGTTTTTGCATTTCATCATATGCTTCTTTAACTTGAGTAGAATTGGTCTGAATTTGTTGAGTTAATGGATCAGACAAAATGTTCAATTTCATTTCGATTAGTTGAATTTGACTCAAGATACGAGTATTTAATTCGCTTGCTTCAGAAGCAATGAGGTAATCATCTAGTCCACTTCCACTTCCTCCTAAATAGAGTGTTTTCATGGCTTTGAGATTTTCTACAGCCAATTCCACAGAATATTGCCCATAAATTGCTTCTACAAAATCGGGTCGTGGAATACCTGAAGAACGAATCCCTAGTGGAATACCAATTTTGTTGTCACGAAAAAACTGTTCGAAGTGAAGATTCAAGGAGTTGATAAGAATTCCTGTTGAACTTCCTATGTCAGTGCCCATAGCAGTTTTAAAATCATTTTTATAGGTGTTCCAACCATTTACAACTTGATTCACTTTTACCTTTATATCATTGGAAATAGCCTTTAAATAATCTCGAGTATTACCATTACTTATTAGCTGGTTAAGTATTGCTGTGTCAGATTTAGCGTGTAGTAAATAATCTAAAGCAGGGAACCCTTTGGCATCTTTCATCGATATCTGATCAAGGTTATAGTTTCCACTTGTTATGTTGGCTAGGATTTGTGTGGTGTCGGTTTTAAAAACGTTTAAAGAGCTTTTTAGAGAGGCTGTTTTTGCAGGACCAAATTCATAAAAACTAACCTGTTGCCAATTAAGATAGGCCGTTTTTAAATTTTTCCGAGCTTCAGATAAAGTTGTACTGTTCGGTCTTATGCTTAGGCTGTCGATACTGTTGTTTAACTCATTTACAGAGCTGTTAAATGTTTGATAGGAGGAAAAAATAAGCTCGGCAGTATTGTCTAAAAAAGAGCTTTGATTCGGGGTTATTTTTGAATCTCCGTCATCGACAGTACAAGCAAACATAGTCAGGCTGATGAGCCCGACTATGAATAAATAGCTTATGATATTTGTTCTCATTTTTCTAAGATTATACACTTGAAGGTGTAAATTTTACAAATTGGCTTTTACACTTTCTAAGCCATAAGTGCTAGCTAATTTATTAATTAGAAAGTCTAGGTTACTTGTTGTGGTATTCCAAAAATTAGTCCCAATGTAAGCTAATAAAGTATCTACTTCAGTTTGTGTTAATTTTCTAGTGTTGACATTAGAATAACGGAACGCTCTTGTAAAAGCGTAACATTCAGATAAAACATGAAGTCTGTCTCCATCTACTGTAGCAGCTTTTGCTTCATTGGCATAGTGTATCGCGGTTGCAGCAATTAATATTTCAAATTCACTGTTTATTTTAGCAGCTTCTTGATCTCTTATTGTATATTTCTTTTCTGCTATTCCTGCCCTTGCTCTTTTGAAAGCATTCATTAAACGATCATTCATTTGAATATTATCATCTGCAGTTTTGCTGTAATTTGCCCAATAACGAACATCTCCTGTTCCAGAGTAGTTGCTTTTGAAATCAACTGGGGCTCCAACATAACCAAAAGCTTCATCCATGTGGTGCTCCATTTTGGTGAAGTTTTTTCCAGTTTCTAAATCAGTATTATTAACCCCGTCACCGATTTTTCCGGTAGTTAGGTAATTGTTTACAATCTGATTGTAGAAGGTAGCACCCATTAGACCTTTTTCTACTAATTGAGTATACTCTCGTCCATTAGCGTCCACTAAAATGGTTTTACTCCCACTTCTGTTTGCAATTCCTGCAACTCCACTTGCTGCCATTGTTCCATTTGAGCCTGCAATACTTGCTACAGCTGCAGAGTCGAAAAGATCTTCGAAATATACTTGATCTAAGTTGAAGGTTTTGTTTTTTAATTGCTTAGTGGTGGTGTCTACAAATCTTCCGTTTCCATGACCTCCAACATTTGAAAACATATCCTTTAACGCTTGCGCAGAAACTACATTTCCTTTATCTCCTTTCCCTAGTTCAGCTTTCATAGCTGCTAACTGATTTAAACGAGTAATTTGTCCTCCATAAGAAACAGTAGTCATGTTGTTTCTAGTGAAGTCATATGAAGCAGGAGTTGCTAACGTTTCTTGAGCCTCAACTGGTGTAGGGGTTTCATCATCGTCATCTTTACAAGAAGAGAGAGAAATACTTAAACTCAACCCAATGAGTGCAATTGCTTTAAATTTTGATCTTTTCATATCCTTATTTTTATTTAGATTAATTCTAAATAAGCTTATTTTAGAGCCGCAAAAGTACGAGTGAAGTTCAGTTGATACAATACCACGAGCAGGGTATTATGGGCATTCCAATACGCAGGCCAAATAGAAGCTTGTTATGATAAGTTGGAGTAAATGGAAAAATGAGCGTTTTACTTCGAAAAGATCTGACTTCGATCTTTAAAAGCTTTAAATTCAAGTGCATTCCCTTCAGGATCTAAAAAGAAAAGGGTCGCTTGTTCTCCGATTTCTCCTTTAAAACGGATGTAAGGTTCAATCACAAATTCGATCTTGTGTTGCTTTAAACGTTCAGCTAATTTTTCCCAGACTTCCCAATCGAGCACAACGCCAAAATGAGGTACAGGAACTGCTTTTCCATCAACTGGATTGTTGGATTGTTCCGGCTTTTGAAATTGAGTATCTTGATGAAGGACAAATTGATGCCCAAAAAAATTAAAATCTACCCAATGGTCGGAACTTCTGCCTTCTTCACAAGCTAATACATCTCTGTAAAAAGTTCTGCAAGGTTCTAGAGATTGAACAGTGATTGCTAAGTGGAATGGATTCATTCTATAAAATTAAGCCTAAAATGAAAACCATATTTTTAGAAAGGATTAAAACTTTACTAGGGAATGAAATTGTTGGTTATTGGAATTTTATTGATTTCTCAGACGTTAGGGGCAGAGATGAGTGAACTAAATGGGAGGTGGTCTTTTGTCTATTAACCTGAGTTCGGTTCTTCTTAAGGATTCAGATCTGAACAGAGTATATGGGGAATATTCTTTAAATGGAAATCAAGTAAAGATTCTCCGATTTGGAAAAACTAAAATGAATGATATGAAATTTTTAGGAGAATATTTTACAGATCATTTTTCTAAAACCTCAACATTTGGTGTAAAAGGAGACACACTCACATTGTACTATGAAGAAGAAATTAAGGCAATGGAATTTGTAAGGGATGAAGTTGCTAAATAAGCCCCACGCTCATCGCATAAACCGTTAACTCTGAAACAGATTTGATACCCAGCTTTTTAAGAATATTTTTTCGATGCGTGTGAATGGTGTGATGACTTAAATGAAGTTTCTCTCCAATCTCTTTGTTGGTTAACCCGCTTGCGATTAAGGTAGTTACTTCGTTCTCTCTTTCTGTTAGTATGGTGGGTTCACAGTTGTCTTCATCAAAATCTTTGTTTAAGGCGATATCGATTACTTTGTGACAGTAAAACTTCTCTCCTTTTGCAATCGCAAAAATGGCATTTGTAATTTCTGCTTCATCGCACTGTCGAGTCAAATAACCCTGAACACCCTTTTCTAAAATTTGAAGCACATTTTGAGAGCTGTGAATATCGGAGATGATGAGCACTTTTTTCTGAGGATATTTTTCCTTCAACTTCAACGTAGTGCCAATGGTAAATCGTTCGGAAGAGAGAGGGTCAATCACAACTAGATCGAAGTCATCGTCATTTAGAAAGGAGAAAAGCGAATCTTCATCCTGGGCATTTTGTATTTTATCAATGCCCCTATCTTTATTCAAAATGGCATTTAAGCCATTTGCCATCAGTACGTTTGCATTTGCATGTAGAATTTTTAAACCCATTTATTTAGAACGATTCTAAACAACAAAGAAACGCATGAAAAATTCAACAATCAATACCCTAGAGAGGGGATATGAAAATTAGGCTTTAAATCTTAATAAAAAAGTGGTATTTCCTACCTTAGATTCTTTCAGAGAAATACTTCCATTGTTGTTGTGCATGAATTGCCTACAAAGGCTCAAGCCAATACCTTTCCCATTACTTCGAGTGGTATAGAAAGGAACGAAAATATGATTTTGATCTTTCGCCTGTATTCCAACTCCATTGTCAGTAAAACTTAAATGACAGCTTGTCTTTTCTTGGCATACTTTAATGTAAATAGATGGCTTTTCCGTTTTTTGAAGAGCAATTTTTGCATTTAAGAAAAGATTAATAATTACCTGTTCAATTTGTTGCTGATCTGCAAAAATTTGTTGTTTCTCATCAGTGTCAATTCCTATTGAGATAGAATCTAAATCTGCTTTGAGAAACTGAGCCTGTGCTTTTACAATCTCACTCAAGATAAACCAAGTTTTTTGAGCTGCTCTAATATCGCTTACCTTACGATAACTCTCAGTAAATTGAATCAAGTTTTGGCTTCTCTTTTCAATGCTTTCTGCTGCTAGTTGCATATCCGAGGAGAGGTTTTCTGATTTAATGCTTTCGTGAAGGGTTGAAGCCAAAGATGAAATAGAGCTAATGCTATTCATAATTTCATGAGTTAACACGCGAATCAACTTCATCCAGGCATCCATTTCTATGGGCCCTTTTAGTTCATCTAAAGGATGAATGAATAGGATTTCAAGTTTGTTTTCTTGCTGGAAGCCAACTTTATACAATTCAGCTTCTTTATTGTTTTCAAGTGTAACCTTCTGAGCATGTCCATAGGGAGAATTTAGTATTTGTCCAACTAAATCTTTTTGATAACTCTCAAGTTGGTCGAGTCTTTTAAGGTTGGGAATGCTCAAAAATTCAAGAGTTAATTCATTTGTAAATAAGATCTGATTTTTGTCTTGAATAAGCATGACCCCAATAGGCATACGCTGAATAATGTGTTCCATCCATTCTTTCTGAAGATCTTTTTGTTCTGCTCTTGCTGTAAGCTCTTTCATTGCATTGTTCAAGCCGTCGTATAATTTTTGGAAAGAGTTTTTGGATTGTTTTGGAAAAGAAACAGAAGCATCAAGATACTTTAAGGCAAATAAAAATTTATTGATCTCTCGATGGCTCGTATCAATTGTGTAAAAACATTGCCAAGCGAGTAAAATTATAATAGCAATTAAAACCAACTGCGTAAAAAAATAGTCAGCTCGACCAAAAATAGAGGCCAGAGCTGTTAAGCTTGCGAAAAGAAGGAGAAAGAGAACGATTAATTTAAGACGGAAATGTTTCATCTGTTTATATTTATTTTCTTTAGTTGGGCAGATGCGATTCGCTATTTAGCATCTGGGTTGGGAGCAAGAAATATCAAAGCTCATTTCATAATATGATTTCATATTTTTCAATTCTACGATAAAGAGCAGCCCTGCTAATTCCTAGTTCTGCGGCAGATTTTTGGATATTACTAGTGTTAATAGTAAGAATCATGCGAATGTGTCTTTCTTCTAATTCATCGAGCTTGAGTTTGTCTTCTCTGATTATATGAGTTGAAAATGAAGGAATAATATCCTTCATTTCTATTTTAGAGGTTCCAATAACAACCACCCGTTCTATGGCTCTTTTCAATTCTCTTACATTACCGGGCCATTCATATTGTTTCAACTGTTCTATTACTAGTGGAGCTACTGAGCTATTCGTTTTGCGATAGAGTGATTTGAAATGCTCTAAGAAATAATCAAAGAGCTCGGGAATATCTTCAGTCCTATTACTTAATCTAGGACTATTTACCTCAATAGTGTTTAAACGATAATACAACTCTTGGTTGAAATCACTAGGAAATATACTTTCTCTGCTAGAGGAAAGAATGCGAACTTCTTTCTCGCTTTGTTGCTTAAGAGTATTTAATAAACGTTCTTGAACGGCCGAATTCATGAGAGAGATTTCTTTGAAGAAAATACTGCCTCCTTTTGCTAAGAGCCATTTTCCGGGAGTGTTCGAATCACCGAATAAGCTATCCAATTGGGCTGTCTCTTTTATTGAAGAAAAATTAAAGGTGATAAAAGCTTTGTCGGAACGATTAGATCTTTGATGGATATGTTGTGCAATTAAGCTTTTGCCACTTCCCGCATTCCCTTTGATGAGCACCGTTGCTTCTGTGGGTGCCACTTGATGAATCAGTTCTCGTATTTGTTGAATGGCGCTGCTATCTCCAATGATTGAATCTAAGTCTTGAACTGAAGCATGAATCAATGCAGCTTGCTGGAAAAACTGAGAATTTATGCCTTTTTTTCTGAATCGCATTCATAATGGTAACTAGCAGTTTCTCATTTTGCCAAGGTTTTACCATAAAGTCGAAAGCTCCTTTTTTTACTGCTTCAACAGCTAGTGTCACTTCTGCATAGGCGGTCATTACAATAACCTCTGTTTCGTTCTGCAGTTTTTTTATTTGCTCTAGAGCTTGCAAAACCTCTCCTAAGCAACGGTAAAAATTATTCTCCGGAATCCGATCACTTAACTGAAAATTTAAGAACAACTTCTCTTGATAATCTTTCTTGCC
>JAESST010000082.1 GCA_016763995.1 Flavobacteriales bacterium
CATTTTTAAGCTTGATGCCTTTGAAATCTTTTGCTTTCCCAGCTGGTGATGGAAGCCTTCAGAAAAAAATTATCTGCGCTATCGTCACCTCTCAGAATCACGCGATTCTTCTTGCCCAGTCCGCCTTGAATTATGACGGACTTGGCTTTAATCAGACCAGATGGCTTGCTACTAATTCTACGGCAAAGAGCTATATACACAATGCGACAGGAAATATGAGCGCAATGACAAAGCCTATCGAAGCTGCTAAAAATTTCTTGGCTGTTCTGTGCAGCGGCACACCACCACTTACAAATAGTGATTTAGCCTTGATGAAAAAAAAATAGGTTAAATTATAAGTGAGCGAACTTCGCCCCAATCTCGAAAATAGAAGGGGCGATCGCTATTAAGGCAACTGACAGAATGAAGCGATAATTTCTT
This sequence comes from Flavobacteriales bacterium, assembly GCA_016763995.1. GTDB lineage: Bacteria > Bacteroidota > Bacteroidia > Flavobacteriales_E > Vicingaceae > NORP294. Next base: position 421 of record JAESST010000082.1, read on the forward strand.
CCTATCCATTTCCATATAGTTCCCCTTACTCCCTCCCTAGCTTCTCTGGCAATATTCATTTCTTCTATCTTTTTGATAGAATAAGAGATTATTTTAACTTCTTCTAGAATTTTTCCGACACTCTTTTCCATATTCATGTGTCTCTCCTGAAGCAAGGCTACTTCCACCTCTAGTTTTTGAATTCGATTTTGTATTTCCATGCATCTTGTTTTTTATATTGTTATCAGCTTATGCCTGATAATTTGAAAAATGAATTTTTCACGATAAACGAGTGATTGCTTAGTGTGCACCTTGCTTTTATCTCAAACGAGTCACTTGATGAAGATGAAGAAAAGCCAAATAAAGATATAGAGCTATCATCATCCGCAGACAAACTTAGAGTGCATATACTTTCAGGAATCAACGATCCATTCTTGAACACTCCAAACTCAACTGGGTTAGTGATTAATGGGTCTCCGGAAATTCCCGAAAGATTAGCAAAAAACTCAACAGAATTGCTTGTGTTTTCAGTAATATCTAAAGAATTTTTGCCTGTCGACTGAACGCCTCTATATACATCGCCGAATGATGTCTCTCCACCAATATCTTCCCACTGGCTTGTTACAGGGAGATTTGTTGGTATATCATTCCCACTCATAGATACCATTCCAACATTTAGCTTATCAAGACCTACCAGAGATGAATTAACCCTGTAAGTAACGCCTCCGTCAATTGCTGGAAATTCCGTGGATGGCGTGACAGCTCCAAGGGATGGAAGTTCTGATATTTTTTTCCCGTCATCAGCAGTGGTGTATTCCTGAAGAAGGCTTGCTGATACATAAGCGCCATCGGTTAAATTTGTTGCCGATAAATCAACTGAAATGTTAATTATGTCGCTTTCTAATATTGCAAGTCCGGTAAGTGGAAAAACAACTTCGTGAATATATGTGAAGTTAACTGTGCCAGTTGTTCCGACTGGTTTTTCAACCGACCTCCAGTCAGTTCCAGATTTGTCTTGGCTGTCTATCAGCGCCCGGTTGATGTAAACATTGTATTTGATATCTCCAGTCAATGCGAACTGATTGTGAGCGTCATCCCAATAAAAAAATGCTTTGATAAGATTCCCGTCAAAATATGATACAACGGAATTCGGCCAGCTATCAGAAGGACCAAGACCAAGTATTATATTCCCGGCAAGAATTGGCGAGTTTTCCTTAGAAAAATTGTATGTGATATGTTTTTTATATATTGACATTTTGCAACCCGATTAATTTTCTGTTGTTATATTAAATAGATTATCTTCAGTAACCAAACTAAAGACGCCATCTTCCGTTTCTATATTAGAGGCAACTCCAGGAAAGCTTTTTATAGAATTTCTTTTAAGTTGGTGATAGATACCATCTGTGTAGTAAGAGTCATAAATATCTTTGTTAAAAAACTCAAATAAATTTGGCATTTGTATTTAATCTAACCTGTGTAAAAAGTAACATTTACAATAGTTGAAGAAGCAGTATTTACATTCCTTACAAAAATAACAGAACTTCCCTCTGGAATGTGTCTCATCCCTGGATTAATCTCAAACAAACCTTGCTGTAAAGTAGTATAAGCCCCTGTAGCAGGAGTGGTCTCTAACCCAGCCATTATCTCAATTCCGCCCGATGAAGCTGCCCTAAAAAAACGAGAGCCCTCTGGGATTGGAAACTGAACCTCTTGGTCTATCTGTACGATGATGGAATAGCTATCATTGGTTACATCAATAGCAAATGTTGGGAACCTTTCCGCAAAAGAAGGGTAATTTGATAATGGGGTAGTTGCAGTCATGATTTTCTCCTAATTTTATCTATGCCACTAAGTGGTAATCAAGCCAAGGAACCTCTGGCAGTCCAGCTTGTGATGCAGTTGGTATGTACGTTATCCAGCTCGTGATAGCTGAGGCTATTTTCGAAGCTACTGTAGCAAAACTGTCTCCAGCGTTTATTTTTATAACAAGGCTTTTAAAGAAGTCTCCTGGAGCATTCCCTGGGTGAGCTTCGCCACTTCTCTGGAATATTCCTGCAAATTTATGAAGGCTATTACTAAATGTGAAATATTGACCAGTCTCAGGAACGGCGATAACATCAACTTTCCATTGATCGCTGACGATGGAAGAATTAATTGCAGTCACTGTGGCATTCACAACATCTAATTTTGTTGCTGAAGTTTGAATATCTATATACAACGTAGTCCTTAGGCCTTTTAGAATCTGACCAAGATTTGTAGAATCATTTTTGTACGCCATAACAAGACTTGCCGGACTCAATTGAACGATGCTTTTAACTGGCGAATCTAGATGCTGGCTAGTAGCCGCATAGTTTGTTTGCTGACGGCCCTCGTCTGCCTTCATGTTCCATGATACACAGTTTGAATAAATAGAACTTCCAACCCAATTAAATGTGCTTCCAGAAGAAATTGGCACCTGCAATTCCAATTTAGTTTTCAGGGTTGGAATATAATCCAACGGGTTATTTGAATTAAATGTAAGCCGACATGTTACCGGAGAATTCGATACCTGGACAACGCTAACAACTCCATTGCCAAAGTTTACAACCTGAGTCGCAGCATTTGACGTGTCCTTTTGGTCAAACCAGCACCTAATGTCAACGTTCGAAGTTGTTGCTCTCTGAACAGTCTCCTCCGGAGATTTTGGAAAACCAATAGGTGGAATTGTTTCCCACTGATAAGGCCATCCAGATGGTGCAGACCCTCCTCCTCCAGAAACCAATCCAGATGAATAGGTCAAGTCAACAGTGTCAACGCCATTAGTTGTGGCTATCACCTCAAATGGATGAGTATTAACTGGGTTCTTTGAAACCACCAAAGAGCCAGAAGCTGTAGATGATTCCCAATCCGAAGAAAATGTTTCACCCCCCTGAACAAAAAACACCGCGTAATTATTAACAAAATTTGAATGGTAAATAGTATGTCCATTAACTTGCGGTGACTGGTGAACAGAAACTTGAAATCTGGCAGGGCTAGTTTTTGTTTCTGGAATAATTTCAGTGTTGTAATAATCAACTCCTGAAAATGGAATGCTGTAATTAGATGGGGCGGAAAAATGACTGCGCGTAATAATTTCTCCGGTGGTATTAATAGTAGCCTGCCTTCCTGCATCCCACACAATTGGGAGCTTTACTATTGATTTGTCAATAGTGAGGTCGCTAGAGCCCAGGCTTTTCTGAGTTGACCACAATAAATGGGAGTTTTTTTGTCCCTGAGAAAACTCGCTGATAGATATATTTGAAGTAGAAGATATTAACTGAGACCAAGTCCCTGTTGTTTCAATCTCAAAGTTTACCCCCTGAGGAAGCTCAAAGTAAATATAAGCTGACGTCCATCGCTCATAATTTTCTCCAGCTTCTATTTCAGGAACTACAAATGATAATTCATTTCTTGAATTAGTAGTGCTGACCGCTATAGTTCCTAATGATATTATTTTCTCAGTTCCCCCAATCCCTCTTGGCGCCCTAACCAAAGAAACTGTTATTTCATCAGATGATGGCGGTTGCAATATCCACTTCCAGTGAATGCTATATTTTACATTCAGCATCTGAAAATCGTTCACATTACCCAATCTAAAGCCGATTCTTTTAAAAGTTGTTGTAGGAGAGGTTACATTGCTTTTCAATGTCATAGAGTTTTGAGGGTTTCCTTCTAGACCGCTATCCCCCAAATCTGTAAACGCCAAGAAATCATTAGAGTTTGTAAAATTTTCAACCCAATACTCCCACCCAAAAGAAACAATCCACCCCATATCTCCCTGCTCCAGGGCGTTCAAATTAGAGCCTATAGGTCTATTATCCCCCTCATTAAAGTACCCTGGGTATACAGGGCTTTCAAATCCGAAGCTTGGACAAAGATTTGAAACTTCATTTGACCCAGAGCTGGAAGAAGACGCATCCGAAGGAGGGAAGTTCTCCCTCATAAAAATTATAATGCCATCTTGATTCTTTAATTCAACATAGTAAGGCTCAGAAATTGAATTGTTTGATTCGCTTACAGGAAAGAAGAAAAATAAATAAGGGACTGCTCCAGCGTTATCTAGCTCAAACTCTAAAAATGGATCGTATTGTCCTGGCGTTGCAGATCGAACATATACAGCCTTAGGCTCAGTTCTCGCGCTATCCTTGAAAAACCTCAGGGTTCCTTTTGCTGCAACAGCAGTGTTTATATCGTTAAATATCTGCTGCAATGGCGGAGATTCAACAAGCTTGCTCGTGTCTAATGTGGTAGCCATTTTATCTTCTCTTTGAGTAATTAGAGGGTGTTATAGCGTAAGAACCAATACCTCTTACTCCTATATTCTGGGTTGCAGGATTCCCCCACCACGGAAGGCGTGGAGATTCCAGCTTTCTACCGGACTTAAGAGCCTCGGCATTTCTTGGGTGAGTTAGTAACTCGGTATAGAACCTTCCCATTGGGGAGTGACCCAAATAAAGCGGATTAACATGGGTGCTCACATGACCGGTTGGACTTAAATAAAGCGTAGGCTGATGACCTGTAGATGAATTTGCTTTCTTCATCCTCTCAATCAATACTTTTTTGTTTTCATGAACTTTCTTTCTTAAATCAGCCAGTTGTCTTTGATGCTTTGGTGATATGACGCCCCTCATTCTTCTGGGATTGTTTGCACCGATAGATTTGCTCATCAAAAGAGAATGGTCAGGATGAATATCACCACTTTTTATTTCGTGAGAGCTAAGCAAGTCAGCCCCAATTTTATTTTTTGTTTCAGCAGGAAGAGAATTCAATATAGCTCTTTCGTTAGCACCGCCTTTTACAATATTTTGAGAAATATTTTCTGGCGCATGAGGAACATTTAGAGGGTTTGTAATAATGTCATTCGTTAAATTATTGTTTCTGTAAGGCATAATAGTATTCGTGAAGTGACTATTTGCATCCTGAAGCTTTTGGTAAGAATCTGGTTTTTTTGATTTTGCAATATCTGCTATGTCTCCTTTCAATGCTTTGTAAATATTGTTGTACGGGCGAGCTTCTTCAAATCTCTGGGATGACTGAAGACCATGCGTTATATCGCTTAAATCTCTTTGTGAAGCTAGTGCGTCACCTAAATTTACGGCGCTCTTTTTATCAATAACTTCCTTTATTTTATGGACCAGGTCTGAGAGGTTATCAGGAACATCCTGCTTCAGCCTTGGAAATGTTGATGTCTTTCCGGAAGGGATAAGGCCGTCAATTTGGGCGCGAGTTTTTTTAAAATCACCGCCCTTCGAAGATATACCCTTCAAGCCAGCCGTAGCTTTTTCGTACATATCGTTAGAGTCAGGAAGATGCTTGTCCCAATAAGATTTCTTTATTCCTTCGCTGATATCAACAGGCAAATCCTGAGGATGAGTTCCACCAGATAGCTCATTCAATAATTTCCTAGAGCCAGAGTTTGCTTTATCAATAACATTCTGCTGTCTTACTATTCGTTTCTGACTATATTTATCGCCAAGTTCTCTAGCGCCTGAGAAAGGCGTCTGCTCAAGCTGGGAAAATTTAGATGCAAGGCTAGGCTCTCCTGAAATATTACCCAGGTCTGGATGAATAGATGTCTTCTCATCAATGATGGCACTATTTGGCATCTCTCCTCTAGCTCGAATATCCTTCACGCCCTGGCCAATTCTTGAAACAGCTGTCTGACCAACCCGTCCAAGGTGGCCAGTAATGCCAAACAATGCAGCATTTTCTAAATCCTGGGCAGTTGTCATCTTCGGTGACATGGAAGCACTTCCAAGATACCCAGCAGCAGCTTCAGGAACTGCTTTAGCGGCACTTACTGCTAACTTTGATAGAAGAGGTGCTGTATGAGATAAAGCGTTAGCAGCCTCAAATCCTTTTGCAATTCCACCAAGCGGCATAGCCATATAAGGCAGTTGTTGCCCGGCAAAGTAACCTACACGCTCAGGAAGCGGGGCGTTCGAAGGTGGTGCAGCCCACTGATGGAATCTGTCGAGCAATTTACTTCTAGGGGTTCCTAGGTATTTATGGCCAAGATTGGAAACTCCCCATGGAACCTGAGATATACCCTCTGTTGCACCTTGGGCCATTTGACCGAGTGGCTTTAACAAAGTTGAGCTTGGAATAATTGCGCCAGGCATCATCATCGTAGGCGCTACCGGAGCCTGATGCTGAGCAGGAACATAATTCATTATATCTTTTGGGTTGGTGCTTTGTGGCTCAACATTCCCGCCAGATGCTTCTTTTATTTCGTCTTGTGTTAATTTGTCAAAAGAAAATGTCATTTTATCTCACCGGAACTCTAACTGGAGTTCCTGTTCTAGGGTTAAGTATAATTTTCGTTTTTCGCTGCATAGAAAGAGGGCGTTTCCCTTCGCCTTTCTGTTGGTACTCTCTTGCATGCATAGAGGCTGCCACAGTTTGTATTCTTAGCAATGTTTTTTTAAGCCTAGCATTGAAAACTTTCCAGATTTCAGGAGGTATTCTGTCTCTAACTATAGATAAAGCATCGCTTTCAGGAATTGACTTTCCCTGCAATTCATCAACCACCTGTATACCACCTGGAATTTGAGCTATGGCTACCCTAACCGCTGAGTTTTCAAATGAAATATTTCTTGCTAACAAATAATTAACCAGTCGATTTCCTGCTTTTAAATCACCGTCCTTGTAAGCAGATATATCCCTCGTAACTCGTATACTTGGTGTGATATTGGTTCCTGTTCCTCCGGCCGTGTAGTCAAACAAGGCGTTCATGAGAGGAGTGAATATCTGATTCTCCATCTCACGCGCTTGTTGCTTGTGAACTCGACTTACGTCAGCAGTAGTTCCGCTAGTCGTAGTCACAAATCCACCGTCTTTAGTAGGATAGTTTGTAGTGGTTCCTCTAGCTCCTCTTGATGCAGTAAGTGGGTCGACGCTTCCTTGGCCAATCATTTGTTGCTGAGGTTGCTGAAGAGGAATCTGCCCTTGTTGTTCTTGCTGGCCAGGCTGACCCATCGGTTGCTGTTGCATTCCATCTTGAGGGTGCACACCACCCTGTGCACCCTGCGGGGGCATTCCCAATATATTTTGTGATTGATAGCCCATCACTTGGGCGGCGGAAGGACTTTGTACTGGCTGAGAAAACTCCTGAGGCATTCCAGGATGCATAGGTTGTTGCTGTTGTTGTTGCTGCTGCTGCTGAGAAATTTGCTGCGGCGGGGCTGCTTGCTGAGGAGCATCTTGAGCGCCGACATTATTCGCCATCCATTGAGCACCCATCTGAGTTTTCATCAGAAGGTTTCCCACGTAGGCTTTGTCTGGGCTATTTGCCGGCAATGTATCGTAATACTGTTTTAGAGCTAATGCATTTGCTAGTGGCGTCCGAGGATTTCCAAGGCTGTGAGCTCTTGCTTGAGCAATTTGAGCTGCATAGGGGTTTGTTAGACGAAGTCTTTCTGTTTGCTCAGATACTAATGCTTGCTGTCTACGTGCAAGCTCATCCTGAGGAGATTGAGAATAAGCTCTCTGAAATTGCAATGCACCAGCAGAAGCAGTCATTTGAGACATAGGAGTCTCCATAAATGCCATTACATAAACCCTCCGGCAATTCCAGTAACCCCTGAAATTCCTTCTCCAGTTTGTCTGTTTTCAAACCCTGTTTGAGCCATCCGCATCTTAGCCATATTTTGAAGGTACTGCTGAGCCATTCCTGTAGCATACATACCAGTACGGTTGCCCATGCCAACGCCAAATTGAAGACCCTGCATTCCCATTCGATATGGCTCCATAGAGTTTTGATAATACTGTTGCTGGTCTTGAGAGACTATTCCCCTCATACGCTCCTGCATCGCAAGATTTTCGTTCGGACTTCCGAGAGACCCTCCTGCAACGGCAGCGTTATTCATCGCTCTACCGGTGGCTCTCATTTGCTCTTGAGCCCAAGGAGATTGCTGGTAATGACCCATGATATTGTCTTGCAGCTGCCAAGGCTGATGGATTCCTTGGTTAATTTGCTGCTCATACTCTGGAATAGCTTGGCGACCAGCTTGTAAGTAAGGGTCAAGAAACTGATGAGCCTGACCTGGAAACTGTTGGTACGTATTTATTCCTTGATCGTAAGGGTTATTTTGAAAACCAGAACTCATCAAGCCACCTGCTGCACCTATCATTGAACCTAAAGGCATTATGTTAACCCCACTGTTTTGAATACACCATCTATATTAAATAAAAGGGCCTTCGTCGTATTGTTATAAACTAACTTAGGCAGTTCTTTTTTGGAGTTGTCCGCCAAAATAGCGTCAATATCCTCTGTACCAAGAGACGGGATGACAAACCCATCTGGAGCTACA
>JAESST010000005.1 GCA_016763995.1 Flavobacteriales bacterium
AGCAGATGTGCAACAAATGCATTACGTTGTTCGAAGTAGGTCGGGTTGTAAAGGAATTGTTCAAAACATTGCAAGAGATACGATTTCTACTATTTTTCTTAGTGCAAGTACTAACCCAACAAACGTTTCTGTGAATTGGAATGGACTATCTACTCCTAATCCTTCTGGATCTGCTAATCAATACAGCGTTTTTAGAGAATATCCATTGGGTGGAGGACTGGCCTTGTATCAGTCTACTGCTAGTACAAGTTTAACTGAAACGTTTACTCCTTGTACAGACGATGTAAGATATAGAGTAGATTTAGTGAATGCTTCAAAAGGATGTACTTCTAGGTCAAATCAGCTTGATTATACCTTTAAATTTCCGGATCCTCAAACGAATTTCTCTTTTCCGGCGAATTCCTGTCCAGGCACATCCATTAGTTTTACGAATCAGACGACAATTACAGGCGGAACAATTGCTTACATATGGAATTTTGGCGATGGGTCAGCAGCAACAACAGCAACTAGCCCTTCACATACTTATTCAGCAGCAGGGGTTTATACTGTTACGTTAACAGCAACATCAGGACAAGGCTGTGATTCAATATTAGCACAACAAATAACGGTTACTTTTCCTACTGCAGATGCAGGAGCAGATGAAGCGATATGTCCTGGAGGTTCAGTGCCTATAGGTGGTTCACCAACCACAACTGCTGGCAATACCATTTTATGGTCTCCTTCTACAGGCTTAAGTAGCACGAGTGTTGGGAATCCAACAGCAAATCCAGCTAACACAACAACTTATACGGTTACGGTTACCGATGTAAACGGATGTACAAATACCGATCAGGTTACCGTTACCGTAGTTCCATTTCCAACGGCTAGTGCAGGAGCCGATCAAGCAACTTGTTTAGGAACAAGTGTGTCAATTGGTGGTTCTCCAACAGGTCCAACAGGGTCCACTTTTTCTTGGAGTCCTACAAGTGGCTTGTCTAGTTCAACGGCAGCAAACCCGGTAGCAAATCCAACAACAACAACAACTTACACAGTAACTGTAACTATAGGCTCAGGAACTACTTGTTCTGCAACCGATCAAGTTACCATTACAGTGAATTCTCTTCCTACAGCTGATGCAGGAGTTGATCAATCTATTTGTACCGGTGGTACTGCTACTATTGGTGGTTCTCCTACTTCTACAACCGCAGGGGCTTCTTATGCTTGGAGCCCAACAACAGGCTTGTCAAGTTCAATAGCTTCTAACCCAATGGCGAATCCAGCTACCACCACTACCTATACTGTTGTGGTAACAGATGGGAATGGATGTACTGAGACGGATCAGATTGTAGTTACCGTAAATTCTTTACCAACTGCAGACGCAGGAAGCGATCAACAAATTTGTGGAATAGGATCTGTGACAATTGGAGGAAGCCCAACAGGTCCTGCAGGGTCAACTTTCCAGTGGAATAACTCAGGAACTTTATCAAGTTCAACAGCAGCAAACCCTTCTGCGAATCCAGCTACAACAATAACTTATACTGTTACTGTAACAGATATGAATGGATGTAGTCAAACAGATATGGTAATCATCACAGTTGATGCTGTTCCAACTGCTGATGCAGGACCTGATCAATCGGTTTGTTTAGGTGGAGGAATTGGAATTGGAGGAAGTCCAACCGGCCCAGTCGGAGCAACTTACTCATGGAGTAATAATGGAACACTTTCAAGTGGAGCTGTGGCAAATCCAATAGCTAGCCCTACAGTAACAACAACATAATAGTTACAGTTACATTGGCAACTGGTTGTACGGCGACAGATCAGGTTTTAGTTACTGTTGATCCACTTCCAGGAGCAGATGCAGGCCCGGATAGAATTATCTGTAATGGAATTCCTGTTCAAATTGGAGGAAGCCCAACGACTACAAGTGTAGGAGCAACTTATGTGTGGGATAACGCAGCTAGCTTAACAAGTTCAACGATATCAAACCCAACAGCTAATCCAGCAATCACAACTAGCTATTCAGTTACTGTAACAAGTACTGCAGGCTGTACTTCAATAGATCAAGTATTAGTCACAGTTAATTCGAATCCTGTGGCAGATGCTGGAAGCGATCAAGATGTTTGTTTGGGCTTATCAACAACAATAGGAGGAACACCAACAGGTACTGCAGGGTCAAGCTTTCAATGGGATAATGCAGGAACATTGGATAACGCCACTTCTTCGAATCCAAGTGCTACACCTTTAGTTACGACGACTTATACTGTGACTGTTACAAGTGGAGTGAATTGTACCGCAACGGATAATGTTACGATTACAGTATTGCCAAATCCAAGTGCTGATGCAGGAGTTGATCAATCTATTTGCGTAAATGGGTCAGTTGCAATAGGAGGCTCTCCAACATCAACTACTGTAGGAGCAACTTTTGCATGGGATAATGCAGGCACATTAACAAGTTCAACTATATCAAATCCAACTGCGAACCCAACAACGACAACAACATACACAGTAACTGTGACGCATCCAAATGCATGTACTGCAACAGATCAGGTCGTTATTACCGTAAATTCATTGCCAACTGCGGATGCAGGCCCAGATTTACCTGTTTGTAATGGCTCAGTTATTCAAATTGGAGGAAGTCCAACAGGATCTGCAGGAGCAACTTTTACTTGGGATAATGGTGGGAGCTTAAGTAGTACAACGATTGCAAACCCTATGGCTAACCCGATCGTAAATACAACATACTCGGTAACTGTTACGAATTCTGATGGATGTACTTCTGTAGATCAAATGAATGTGACAGTTGGCTCATTACCAGTTGCCGATGCAGGTGCCGATCAAATAATATGTGAGAATTCTTCGGTTATGATTGGTGGTTCACCGACGGGACCTATTGGAACTAGCTTCCAATGGAATAACTCAGGATCATTAGATAACCCAACTCAATCTAACCCAATAGCGAATCCAACAACAACAACAACTTATACTGTCACTGTTACTGATGTATCCGGATGTTCTCAAACAGATCAAGTTCTAGTTACGGTACTTCCAATTCCTGATGTAGATGCAGGTGCAGATCAAGTAATTTGTAATGGTTTGCCAGTGTTGATTGGAGGAGGACCGACAAGTAATACGCCAGGTGCTATTTTTGCATGGGATAATGGAGCTACTTTATCAGGTACTACAATTGCAAACCCTATTGCGAGTCCATCTGTAAATACAACTTATACCGTTACAGTAACACATCCAAATGGATGTACAAGTACAGATCAAATAATCGTAAATGTAAATGGCTTGCCAGTTGCAGATGCGGGAATTGATGTGATCATATGTAATGGTGAAAATACACCAATTGGAGGAAGTCCAACAGGACCAATAGGAGCAACTTTTGTTTGGGATAATGGAGGAAGTTTGTCCAGTACGACAATTGCTAATCCAATTGCTAATCCTGTCACTCCAACAACCTATACTGTTACAATTACAGATGCGAATGGCTGTGTCAATACAGATCAAATATTTGTGGATGTACTCCCTTTAGCAACGGTGGATGCTGGGGCTGATATTACAATTTGCCAAGGAAGTTCAACGCCTATCGGAGGAGCTCCAACTTCTTCAACTGTGGGTGCTACTTTCGCATGGGATAATGCAGGAACATTATCCAATTCGGCTATTGCAAACCCAACTGCGAATCCAACTATAACTACAACTTATTCAATAACTGTGACTCATCCTAATGGTTGCACCGTAACTGATGATATGATGGTGGTCGTAAGTCCCGCGCCAGTGACTGATGCAGGAGTAGATCAAGATTTATGTATCAATGGTTCAACTACCATCGGAGGAAGTCCAACCGGTCCTGTAGGTTCAATTTTTGCATGGGATAATGCAGGAACATTATCAAGTTCAACGGTAGCAAACCCTTCAGCAAATCCAATTATTACAACAACTTATACAGTTACTGTTACTGATCTTATCGGTTGTACAAATACGGATGCTGTAACCATTACAATAAATCCTTTACCAATTGTTGACGCAGGGGTAGATCAGACGATATGTGATGGAGATAATACTCCAATCGGAGGGACGCCAACAGGTCCTGCTGGATCTACTTACATTTGGGATAATACAGCTTCATTAAGTAGTGGCTCAGTTGCAAATCCTATAGCAAACCCTACTGCTACTACAACTTATTCGGTTACGGTAACAGACGGAAATGGATGTACAGATATTGACCAAGTTTTTGTGACTGTTAATCCAGTTCCTGGTGCAGATGCAGGTTTAGATCAAACTATTTGTAACTTAGGTTCAGTAGTGATAGGGGGAATGCCAACTTCCAATACTGTAGGGGCTTCCTTTGCATGGGATAATGGCGGCAGTCTTTCAGATGTAATAGCTGCAAATCCTGTTGCTAGTCCAACAACGACAACAACTTATACGGTAACGGTTACCCATCCTAATTTTTGTACTTCTACCGATCAGGTAGTCATTACGGTGAATGTCTTGCCAAGCGTTGATGCGGGACCGGATTTAACGATTTGTCTTAATGAAACTACTCCAATTGGAGGAAGCCCAACAGGCCCAGTAGGGTCTAGCTTTGTATGGGATAATGGAGGAAGTTTAAGTAGTACTTCAATTGCTAATCCGATTGCAAACCCAACAGTAACTACTACTTATTCAGTGACAGTTACAGATGGAAACGGTTGTACAGGAACCGACCAAGTATTGGTTACTGTAAATGATCTTCCAAATGTTAGTGCTGGAGCAGATGTTACTATTTGTGAAGGATCTTCTACACCTATAGGAGGTTCTCCAACATCAACTACCGTTGGAGCAACTTTTGCATGGGATAATGCAGGAACCTTAACGAGTACATCTATCGAAAACCCAGTAGCAAATCCAATAGTTACTACTACTTATGTAGTAACTGTTACACATCCAAACGGATGTACAGCTACAGATGATGTAATTGTGAATGTAAACCCAGCGCCTGTAACAGATGCTGGAGCGGATCAAGATTTATGTATTAATAGTTCTACTATGATTGGGGGAAGCCCAACAGGCCCAACAGGTGCGACTTATGCATGGGATAATGCTGGAACGCTTTCGAGCACAATAATTGCAAATCCAATTGCAAATCCAACGATTACAACAACGTATACAGTAACGGTAACAGATGTAATAGGATGTACAAATACAGATGCGATAACTATAACTGTTAACCCATTACCAATTGTTGATGCTGGATCAGATCAAGCAATATGTATTGGCGACAATACTCCAATTGGAGGAGCTCCAACTGGCCCTGCAGGATCTATGTATGTTTGGGATAATAGCGGAAGTTTGACAAGCACAGTAATAGCAAATCCTACGGCAAACCCTACTGTTACAACGACGTACAGTGTTACTGTAACGGATGTGAATGGATGTATAAATACAGATCAAGTTGTTGTAACGGTCAATCCATTACCAAATGTAGATGCAGGCATAGACCAAACGATCTGTAATACAGGGTCGGTTACTATTGGAGGAATGCCGACTTCTTCTACAATAGGAGTTACCTACGCTTGGGATAATGGAGCAAGTTTAAGTAGTACTTCAATTGACAATCCAGTTGCAAATCCTTCTATTACTACTACCTACACAGTTACGGTGACGGAAATTGCAACAGGGTGCTTTGATACAGATCAAGTTGTTGTAACGGTCAATCCATTACCAATTGTAGATGCAGGCCTAGATATTTCTATCTGTATAAATGGTTCAACTCCGATAGGAGGAGCTCCAACTGGTCCTGCAGGATCTAGCTACTTGTGGGATAATGCTGGGAGTTTAACAAGTACAACAGTCGCGAATCCTACAGCGAATCCAACAACAACAACAACTTATTCAGTAACAGTAACAGATGGGAATGGATGTACTGATATTGATCAAATGACAGTAACAGTTAACCCTCTGCCTACTGTAAATGCAGGGCCTGATAGAGTAATTTGTAATACATATACTGCTACCTTAGGTGGGGCACCAACATCTCCTAGTATTGGAGCTACTTACGTTTGGGCACCGGCATCGAGTTTAAATAATACTACTGATCCAAACCCGACAGCGTCACCATCTGTTACAACTACATATACTGTGACAGTTACAGATGCGAATGGGTGTACGAATACAGATCAGGTTACAATTGGTGTAAACCCTTTACCAACAGTAGATTTTACCAGTACTCAAGTTTGTTTGGAAGTGCCGACACAATTTATGAGTACAAGCTCAATTGCTCTACCGTCAATATTGATTGCTTGGGATTGGGACTTTGGAGATGCTTCAGGTATTTCTAATATAGAAAACCCTCAATATACTTATGTTGTAGCTGGTTCTTATGATGTTACGCTAGTTGTTACTTCTAGTCTTGCTGGTATAGTGTGTACGGATATGATTACTAAAACAATCGTGGTAGATACGTTACCAACTGCAGATGCAGGAGCTGATCGGGTTATTTGTGAACTAGATACTATCCAATTAGGTAAGCCAGCTGTTGTGGGCGAAACATACCAGTGGGATAATGCAGCAACACTTTCTAATGCAACAATTGCAGAACCTAGAGCGTTTCCGAGCATTACTACAACCTACACAGTTACTGTTACCAATACAAATGGATGCGATAGTGTGGATCAAGTAGTGATAACAGTGAACCCTGCACCGAATGTTGATGCTGGACCAGATTTAACTACTTGTAATAAAGATACGGTCGTGATCGGTGGAGCTCCCACTTCAATTACAGCCGGAGTAACTTACTTATGGAATAATGCTTCAAGTCTAGACGATGCAACACTATCTAATCCCAAAGCATTTCCAACAGATACCACTATTTATACGGTAACGGTGACAGATGCGAGTGGGTGTACTTCAACAGATATGATGCAATTAAACGTTAATCCATTAGTAATGGTAGATTTTCAGGTAGATGCGATATGTGAAGCGGATTATGCGGCCTTTACAGACCTTAGTACAATTTCAGCTGGTTCAATTGCTTCATGGAATTGGAATTTTGGTGATGGAGTAGGAATTTCTATTCTACAGAATCCAGGCTATTTATATGCAGCGCCTGGAGATTATGACGTTAAATTAATTGTAATATCGAATGAAGGTTGCGTTGATTCAATCACAAAAAAGATTTCTATTCTGGCCTTGCCAATTGCAGATGCGGGTGGCGACAAAAATATTTGTTTTGGAGACACTGTAGCATTAGGTGGAAGTCCAACAGGAACTGTTGGCTCAACTTATTCTTGGGCTCCTGGTTTTGATTTATCCTCTGTGACCGAATCAAACCCTATGGCTTATCCACTTTCAACTACTGCTTATTATTTAACAGTAACTGGAGCAAATGGCTGCTTTAATTTTGATACAACTGAAATTACAGTAAATGCATTACCAATGGTTGTTGCTGAAAAGGATTCGTCATTGTGTGTAGATCAGGCTGTTCAATTAAGTGCAAGTGGAGCTTCTGCTTATACATGGTCGCCAAGTATTTATCTTGATGATCCAACTATCTTTAATCCAATAGCTAGAGCATTGAAGAACACGACATATGTTGTTAGTGGAACAGATGTAAATGGATGTATTAGTACAGATACGGTTGAAATTTCAGTTTTCAATGTAGATTTTACTGTACTTGATACTTCAATTTGCTTAGGTGACAGTGTAGAATTAATACCAATTGTTCAAGGGGATACTGTTGGAGGCCTTACTTATTCTTGGACTCCTACTTTCTTGAATTTAGGATTAAATAACCCTACGATTAGTAACCCAAAAGCTTCTCCAAATATTGATCGTTTTTATGTATTAGAAATTACCAATGCGAATGGTTGCGTAGATAAAGACAGTGTTGAAGTAAAATTGAAACAAGCTGTAGGTGTTGATTTTGAATTTGTGAATACTCCAAGATGTTCAGGAGCGGTAGTTGAACTTGTGAATACATCTACTTCAACCGATAATTTCCTATGGAAGTTAAATGGTTTGCCAATTAGCGAAGAAAGAGATCCGGAAATTGGAATCAATAATCTTATTGAAAACACATTGACCTTGATTGGATCAAATTCAACTTGTACAGATTCTATTACAGAAATAATACCTGCAGAAGGATTGAAAAGCTTATTGAAGTTGAAAGATGCAAATGTATTTACTCCAAATGGTGATGGGATCAATGACATTTTTGATCCGGGATTCGAAGGAGAGTTTATTGGCTGTGTTGACTACCAGGTTTTTGATAGATGGGGCGATATAGTGTTTGATTCGAACATTGGACAATATGGTTGGGATGGAAGAACATTAAGAGGTCGAAATGCTGCAACAGGAATGTATTACTATGTGATGATTATTGCAAGTGAACAAATTAGAGGCTCAGTTTACCTGAATAGGTAAATTAAATAGACTTTGTCTAAAGTCGAATGTTGAAAAAACGAAAGACGGTAAAGTGTTGAAAAACAATAAGGTATCTACCTAACGCAAAAAAAGTGTTAGAAGTAAAGATCATAAAAAGAATTTCTTCCTCACTTGAGTTTTGGCAATATTAATTAAGAATACCCAGAGTAATCCTGTATTTGTAGTCCAAGCGATTCTGTATTAGTTAAAGGTAGGCTGTCAATGGTGGGAATTACCAATGAAACAGTTTTTAGGGCACTACTATAGTGCCATTTCAGGGAATCATAAGGATGCCTATAAATTAGTTGAGACAACAGTAGACACAATGCTAAGAAGGATAGAGTTGTCAAATACCAAGACTGAAGGAGTGTAAATTCTTTATTTTCCCAATCTCTTATCTATCTATGGGATTGAAGAGGGATATTCCTATCAATCCGACTTGGTGAACCTACGGGATAGTATTGGAACTGGTTTATAGAATTGTTTGAATTAATTATATTGTAATTCTGTTATTAATAGATAGTTAATGCATTTAATTGTAGCGTTAAATTTGGAGAGTTATTGTATTGACTTAAATGTTTTTTCGAAAGACGATGATGCATTAGATCTGATAAAATGCAAAGAAAGGATCAATCTTTTAAATAGCTAAAAGGAATATTTCAGTATAAAAAATAGTTAAGAGTAGATACCGAGAAAATTTAATAAATGAAATAATTCATAATTTGGATCAACACTAAAAAGAGGGAGATTACAATGATCTATAACTTAATTTGTAAATGAAGGAAAAGTCTGGATCCTTTTTGCTAATCATCGATTATGTTTTATTTGTTGGGTTAATCATAACTTATCTTTTTCCTATTATTTCGAATGACTATTTTTTAACACAAGATAGTCCTTCACATTTATATAATAGCCATGTTTTAAATAGTTTGTTATTGGGAGAAGGGGAGACATTATCTGCTTATTATAACTATGATATTAGTCTTTCTCCAAATTTAATTTCTACCGCATTTTATTCCACTTTTTCTTTCTTCTTTTCCCCAATGCTAACTTATAAATTAGTTCATCTAATCATATGGTTGTTGCTCCCAATTTCGGTTTACTATGTCATTCGCTCAGAACATAAAGAAAATGGATACCTCGCCATGCTTTCTATACCTTTTTTATATACATCCCCTTTTATTTTGGGTTTTGATAGCTTCTGCTTAGGCTTATCGTTTGCACTACTCTTGTTTGGATATTGGATAAGGAAAAGCCCCCTCAATAATTATAAGAAGATCATTTTTTTCTCTCTACTCTCTCTACTTCTTTATTTTACTCACTTGCTTACAATTTGCTTTTTTTTGCTTTTGGTAGGGGTGTATACAATGAGAAGATATATAAAAGAGAGTGGGCTTTTTAATAAGCAGTCCCAAACATCGCTAAGAAAAGAAGGAATTAGGCAATTAGTAAACCTGTTAGCATTTTTACCAGTTGCACTGCTTATTGTTTACTACCTATATTCTTTAGATGCTACTTCTATAGAACTTAATTCATCAAACTCTTCTTTTAATCAATTGCTTAAAATGAATGATTTAAAATTGTTTTATTCTGCAAATGAGGGATCATACTCCAAAGTACTTTCAATCTTAATTTTTGCATTGATTGTTATTAGTTTAATGTTAAAGCTCAAAAATAAGGATAGGGGGATAGCACCGATAGGATGGGTTACAGTATTGATACTACTTTTGCTTTATTTATTTACTCCAGATGCATTAGCAGGAGGGTCATTTATTTCTAGTCGGTTGGGACTCTTATTTTTCATCTCAGCTATAATTTCTTTGAGTGGGGTCGTTTTTCCCAAAGGAATAAAATATCCCATTATAGGCATCACTCTATATTTGAGTATGGCACTATATGTTAATAAAGCTCCATATTTTGAAAAACTTAATGCCGAAGTAACTCAAATAATGTCTCTATTGGAAAAGGTAGAAGATCATTCCACTTTGTTACATTTAAACTATCATCCTGGTGGGGTTGATCTGACAAATCTCGAATTATCATATGGGAAAGGACTATTTCATCATGTGGCTTGTTTTATTAGTTTTCAGAAAAAAGATGTTGTTATTCTAAAAAACTATGAAACGAACCATTCCTATTTTCCTATAAGTTGGAAGCCAGAACAATCCCCAAATCTGCACCTAACTTGTTCTGCTCATTCTATGAATGAAGTTCCCCCTTGTGTTCAAATTGATAATTTTAATAATAATACAAGAAGTGTAGATTATGTTTTCTTATATAAACACCCAGAAAAAGAACATCTAGATAAAAATGGGCATAAAGTGTTTCAATATCTAAAGAGACATTATCAGTTAATTTCAGAGAAGAAAGGCGGAATAATGCGTCTGTATAAAAAGATTTAAGAACCAGATTAATTTGGAAGAGAATTGTTACAAAGCCTAAATATTCAAGCTTTGCAGAAATAGAACCAACACTAAAGGTTCGAATCCCTCGCTCTTCGCCATTGTTTTACTAACCTAGACTATTCAACGTTAGGAGCGTAAGTGCAAAGTTTAAGTGCTAATGAAGTTTGCCCTCTAACACAAGAATACTTAGAAGACCGAAGGCGATTGAATAAGGAGTCAGAGTATTTTGATACGTTGACTTTAGACAAGTTCATAGGAACAATATAAACTGCAAAAAGGCTGATGATCTATTTTTTAGACTATTGGCTTTTTTATTCACACACCAAGAGTTTAAAGAGCTATGATTTGAAATTCAGTTCGTCTATTTTTAGCTCTTCCTTCAACAGTTGAATTATCTGAAATTGGCTTATTAGCTCCATAGCCTTTCGAATTTAAGCGAGATGCTTCAATACCTCCTGAAATAAGATATTCCTTTACTGAATTCGCTCTATTTTTTGACAAACTAAGATTCGCCGTAGCATTTCCTACATTATCAGTATGGCCACTAACTTCTATCTTTAGTGCTGCGTTCTTTTTTTAAAAATGCGATCAGTTTATTTAATTCAACTTTAGATTTCTCTTTCAAATCATACTTTGCAGTTTCAAAGAAAACGTTTTTAAGAATGATTTTTTCTCCAACTTCAATTGCTTGCAATGGCACATCCTGAGTAAATGGAGTGTTATCCTTCCTGTTAGTTAAAGAGAAGTTCTCAGAATAGAATAAATAGCCATTTTTAGATGCGTTTAAGGCATAATCTCTGCCTACAGGTAGACTTACGAGGAACTGACCACTAATCTTATCAGAAAAAGATTCTACTACTATTTCTTTTGTAGTTAGATCTATCAATTCAAATTTAGCACCGAGGGGTTTCTTATTTTTTTTGTCAAATATTTTTCCAGCAAAATAGCTCACTGGGTTTGGAGCAAATTGTTCTGGCAATTCAAAGCTATACAGGTCTAATTCTCCAAAGCCTTCGTCACGGTCTGAAGCGAAAAAAGCAGTTTGACCATTCGCGGAAACTAATAAACTATTTTCATTTTTATGACTGTTGATTGGGTATCCTAAATTGACAGGTTTACCCCATTCGCCATTCTCATCTTTTTTACTCATAAAAATATCGAGCCCACCCATGCCTGTGTGACCATTTGATGAGAAGTAGAGGGTTTTTCCATCCGGATGAATGAAGACTGATTCTTCATTCTCTCTCGTATTAATATTAGGATTAAGAGGGACAGGTTTTGTCCAATAACTATCAGAACCTAATTGAGAAACGTAAATATCTCCAGTTCTTTGTCCGCTTCTATCTCTAATGCCTCTCACAAAGTAGAGTGTTTTTCCATCTGCAGAAAAAGACGGTTGGGTTTCCCAGTTCTTTGTATTGATTGTTTTTCCTAGGTTGATTGGATTTGTCCAGTTTTTGCCATTCTTAGCACTGTAGAATAGATCACAGCTTCCCGATCCTCTTCTATTCGATCCATAATCTCCATATAACTCACAAGCAGTAAATATTAATAGTTGGCCATCGGCTGAGAGGGTAGGGGCTCCTTCATTAAATTCGGTATTGATTGGCTTTTGGATATTTTGTGCTGGCTGCCACTCTCCATCTTGTTTATAGGATACGTAGAAATCTTCATTAAATCCTTGGGGAGAATTGGGGCTTTCTAATCTTCTCGTAAAAAGTAATGTGTTTTCATCAACTGTGAGAGATGGGAAGTATTCTGATTTTGCAGTATTGATGTTTTTTCCTAAATTTTTTGGTTCAAATTTAATGGGATTGGCTTTAGCTTTAAGTGAAAAATCTACAATGTCAAGACTTTTATTTGCCTTGTTCATCATGCTTTGCTCAATACCTCTTGTCGTTGTAAATTGAGTTAAGAGTTTTTTAGCCTTTTCATATTCCCCATCCTGAAGTTCTAATTCGGCAAGGAAGTAGAAATTGTTAGGTACGGCGGTGGGGTTAATTTGTATTGCCTCTTCAAATGATTTTTTTGCCTCAGGGTATAAGCGTTGATCTAGTTGAATATAAGCTAACAATGTTTTTGCTTCAACAAAACTAGGGTCCTTTTCTAAAGATTGCAGCAATAAGTTTTTTGCAGCATCCAACGAATATTTTTGATAAGCACCTTGAGCTTCTGTGTAAAGCTTAATCGCCTTTTTACTGGTACTAGTATAAGTTTGAGCGTTTATTTGTTGCGTTGAGCAAGAGAGCAGCAGCAGCGCAAAGCAAAAAAGGAAGAGTTGATTTACGGTATATTTAAATACTTGTGACTTTGAACGCTTATACTCCATTTGGGGTTGTGTTTTATGTATTCAATTATGCTGGGAGTCATTTCTTCTCTTTTACTCCATTCAACTTGTAAGTAAAGTTTGCAATTTTCATTGACTTTTGTAGCATGTTCTTCTGCCCATTTAAAGTCAGATTGATTGTAAATAATGATTTTTAATTCATTTGCTTGTTGGTAAAACTCCTCTATAGGTGGTTTTGTTTTTTTTGGTGAGAGGCAAATCCAATGCCAATTTCCACTTAGCGGATATGCTCCTGAGGTTTCCACGGCTAATTCAAATCCTTTTGATGTTAATTTAGAGCACAATTCGTTAAGGTCATACATAAAAGGTTCTCCCCCTGTAATAACAGTGAAACGGCTCTTATGAGCTATTGCTCCTTGGGTAATTAAATCTGTTGAAGTCTCGGGATGATCTCCTGCATTCCAACTTTCCTTTACATCGCACCAATGGCAGCCTACATCACATCCACCTAATCTTATAAAATAGGCAGCTCTTCCTGTATAGTGACCTTCGCCTTGCAAAGTATAAAAGGCTTCCATTAAAGGAAGTTTATTTTGGGTTGTTGCTGCCATAGTTTGAATTCGCGGCTAAATTAAGCTTTAATAGAAAGGCAAAAAAAATCCCAAGAATGAAAATCACCCTTGGGATTAAAATCTTTAAAAGGGGGTTAGTAAATCACTAACTTCTCTTTTATTCCTGTATTCTCAACATTTAAGAAATAGACTCCTTTAGCGTAAGACGATAAATCAACTTGATTGATGCTTGATTCGATACGTAATACTTCTATAACTCTACCACTGATGTCTAAAACTTGAACTTTACTTTTAGGAATTTCATCAAATTGTATCGTAAATATTCCTGTAGAAGGATTCGGATAAATTTTGAAATTACTTGAAATTAAATTATCGTCAAGTCCAGTTGCTTGGTCAATAAAAGTAATGTCATCAATAGCAATGTCAGATTCCCAACCGTTTCCTGTTCTTACTTGGAATCTTATGTTTACTATCTGACCTACATAACTGCTCATGTTAATCGTTTTGCTTTTCCACACATTTCCTTGGTTTCCGCCAAATATAGGAGTTGCATTTAAGTTCCATACACCGTTTGCAAACACATCAACTCTCATACTTCCTATTGATACTCCATTCATATGATACCAGAATTTAAACTCTGGGTTTATGGTGTTTCTTAAATCGAAACAAGGAGAAGTTGTGATTGAATTGCTATTTGTACAACCATTGGAAGCTTCAGAGTATAAATATTTACCTGAGGCATTTCCTGGATTATGATCAAGGCTAGGACCTGTCCCAGCTGATGCTGTTGTTCCAAAATTAGTTCTTAAATCAAAATCATCGTCATTTGCGTTCAACCATCCATTCGAAAGGTTACAGATGGTAGCTCCACAGTTAGTGGTGGTAGCGCATAGGCTGAATGATTCAAAATCTTCCGTGTAAGGAAGGCTTTGCAATGAGTTTAGTACTGTGTACGACTTAGAAGTAGAATCATTATCAGGGTTGCTATCAGTAGGTGAATTGTTTCTTACTGTTAATGTTACGGTAGAAAAACTTGATAGGTCAATAGAGTCTTTGAAGGTGAAGGTGTATGATGAATTGCTAGGTATTGCTGCTGAAACGGTATCAAAAACGACGTTACTTCCATATCTTAATTGGACAGGAAGGTCTCTAATTGTATCAGTTCCATTATTAAAAATCACTGTACTAACTGGTGTTGTTGTATTAGAACAATTTAAAATTACATTAGAGGATGGTACAGTAATACCTAAAAACTCAGCATCTTCATTATAGCAAAACTCGATGGTTTTAGGCATCAAAATAGCTATGGCTCGTTTTCCTTCTATCCCATTTCCAAGTGCTTTTACACTAACCCAATTATCATCAGAAAGCGTAATATTTTTCAGTGTAAAATTAGTGGAAGATGATCTACCAATAGAGTCCATGTATTTTGTTCCCATAACTGATATTTCATATTCAGTTGCATAAGGAACCGAATCCCAGGTTAATCCAATAGAATCTGAACAGGTAAAACTTGTAGAAATATTGGAAGGAGTTCTAATGATTGAGAAGGTATTAGGAGATTGACCAACAATAGAGCCATTTGTAACTCGTATTAATGCATTACCGCTTATTGTATCCGGAACAAACCAATCTCTATATTTCAAACTAGAGTTTGTATTTACGCCGATTAAATTCCAATTGACGCCATTGTCAAGGCTATATTCAATAGTAGTGTTTCCTGAGCTAATTGCATCCCATCTGATGGTTTCTACAGTGCCTGGAGTGAAAGACTCTCTCCCTACAGGATGAGTTATTTCTATATTGTCTTCTCTTGTTTCCCAAAGGATAAAATACTTTTGAGGGCCTTGTGGAATTGTTTTCCCGTTTACAAGTAAAGTATAAGTACCAGCTGTAACAGTATCAATTAACACCTGTTCCATGTTGTTAAGGTTGTCAATCCCTCTAACGGCAGGTAGGCTTAAGTTCACCGAATTGGGTGTAGGGTCTAGTAGCCATGGTAAAACTGTATCTCCTGCAGGTGTCACCACTTTTAAATCTAAGTTATTTACTAATGCTTGAGAAACTACGGTAGATGCTTCGAAATCTGTCCAATAAATCATGAATTGAAGTGCGTCAACGTTTGGTCCTATGGTGATATTGTGAGTATTATTCCCGTTTTGAACAATGTTTGAATCTAAGTATCAATTATCTTCAATTAATTTCATTGCTCTATGAGCGTTAACTCTTCCCCAACCGTAAAAGAAATCAGGACCTCTGTTTCCTAAATCTCTTGCAGTATTTAACATGGCAGATTTAATTAATCCAGATTCAGGATTAACTCCAGCGTTTAAAGAACGGTAACCATGATACATTTGAGCAGCTAAGCCTGCTATTCCCGGCGAAGCAGCTGAGGTTCCACCACCAACTTGATAAGTATTGTTAACCATGGTAGACATTTGATTGGTTCCATTGGCACAAATATCTGGCTTAATTCTTCCATCAGCTGCTGGGCCTCTGGAACTACTTGTAGTCAATCCAGAAGTGTAAAATAAATTTCCTGTAGCGATGGCGGATTTACCTTGTTTTCTACCTCCGGTAATGGTTCCCCATGGAGTTCCTGCGCCATAAGCATCTCCGCCACATGTACTAGCAGAGCTATTCCCTGCTGAAAAAACATGCAACAAAGAAGGGTTTTGTCTTGTTTGCTGATCAACTACTCTTGTTGTTGAAGTATATCCTGCATTACACCCTTCACTAAAAGAAGTAGAAGTAATGACAACACCTCTTGTTGCTAAGTTATTCACGGCTCCTGCTATATGAGGATACCCACTGATATTATAGTAGTATAAGTATGCGCCTGTAGCCATTCCTCTATAGTCTGGATTCAGATTTCCTGCTCCCATAGCAATCCCAGTAGTCATGGATCCGTGGAAATTATTATTATTAATTGATAAGGTAGTAACCCGACCAGCAATGTCAATGTGCGGCTCAATAGGCCCATTGTCTGCAATGGCAATACTTACACCAGTTCCATCGTATTTCCTTCCTAAAGGATGTTCAGAATCAAGCATGTTTGCTCTGTGTAATGATCTCCCTCTTTGATCTTCCTGTTCTGGTGGAGCCGGGATATAGTCGATTGATTTAACAATCGCTTCGTTTGCTATGGTTGAAACTTTATTACGATGAATCCTAATTTCAATGTATTCTCCACTCGGGTCTTCATTGAGTAATTCGGCACCTTTACTTTGCATTAAGTTAATGAAGCTTTCTGTAGTGACATTTAAGTGAGCTTCAACAATTAAATCGACCTTGTTGCCATTTAGAGCGTGCTCTGGGTTGTTCTGACGAGTAAGTGCAGTCGAATATTTATAATCAGAAATGAATGCAATAGCGGCTCTAATGTTTAATTCCTTAAGAGAGGCATCACTTACATTGTTAAATTGAGCAATGAATGCATTTAGCGGAACGTATTCCAGTAAAGTAATTCCATTTCGTGAAAGTTTTGCCTTTTCATCATTGGTTGGAACTTGTGTGAATTGTAAGATGACATATTGAGAAGCTATTGCTTTTTTTAACTCACTTATTTTCATACTGGGATTTGCTGCATTTAGCGTTACATCACCATTCTTTAATTTAAGCGTAAGGTCTTTTGAGGCGAATAGTTGATTGCCACATAATATAAAAATAGATAGGAATATCGTTGATAAAAGTTTTTTCATTGCATAATTTTTAAGGGTACCTAAAAGTACTTAATGAACCGTGAAATTTGTGTTATGCCCCTGACAGTTTTGCTTCCATTTTTATTAGCTTGTAAATCAGTAATAAAAATGGAGC
>JAESST010000083.1 GCA_016763995.1 Flavobacteriales bacterium
CATATACTCCTTTAATCGTTTGATCGATTCGGAACTGCTTTCTCCAGGAAAGTGGGTAATGAATGAAGTAGAGCGTAATGCCGAAGGAAAGTTAAAGATGATTGCTATTGAGGAGCATATTTTAGACATTCATTTAACAAGGCCCTTTCCGCCTTTTTTGGGAATTCTTAGCATGCAATACTGTTCTGTCGTTCCCAAAGAAGTGGTAGAGCATTACGGTTCTGAATTTCGTGCACATCCAATCGGGACGGGTCCTTTTCGATTCCAATTTTGGAAGGAGAATACCAAATTAGTATATCTGAAAAACAAAAATTATTTCGAGAAAGATTCGAATGACGTACAGTTACCTTATTTAGACGCGGTTTCCATTACATTTATCAAAGATTTAGAAGTTACCTTTTTAAAGTTCTTAAAGAATGAAATAGATTACCTGACGGGTTTAAAAGGGAGTTATAAAGACGAATTACTCAACAGCAGGGGAGAGTTGAGAGAGAAATATCAATCCTCTGTAAACTTTACAACCGCTCCTTATTTGAACACAGAGTATCTTGGCTTTTTAGTTGATAAAGATTTAAATCCTGTACCAAGGGAAGTGAGAAGAGCAATTAATTTTGGGTTTGATCGAAAAAAAATACTTGCTTACTTGAGAAATGGAATTGGTACTCCTGCAGAACAAGGTTTTGTGCCAAGAGGTCTGCCTTCCTTCAATGAAGATTTAAAGGGCTTCTCCTATCAGCCGGACTCTGTTAGGGTATTATTAAAGAAAGCGGGTTATCCAAATGGAAAAGGGTTGGAACCAATAGTGTTAAGCACGACAGCTCAATATTTAGATATTTGTGAATACTTACAAAGTCAGTTGGCAAATTTTGGAATTCAAATAAAAGTAATTGTCAATCAGGCGGCTACTAACAATCAGATGATTGCTAATTCGAAGGCTCAATTTTTTAGAAAATCTTGGGTGGCAGATTATCCAGATGCTGAAAATTATTTAGCCCTTTTTAAGAGCGATAACTTTGCCCCTAATGGTCCGAATTATACTCATTTTATTAATCAAGAATTTGATTCTTTGTATGATTTGGCTTTGACTGAAACCAATGATTCTATTCGTTATAGCTATTATCAAAGAATGGATAGCCTAGTTATTGCAGAGGCTCCTGTGGTTCCACTTTTTTATGATGAGGTGGTTCGTTTTACACAACCATCAATTTCTAAGCTAGGCGTGAATCCTTTGAATCTGTTGGTATTGAAGTATGCAAAGAAATCAACTAAAAATTAGCTTTGGAAGAAGAGATTAAGGAAGAGATTAAATGGAGAAAATATAGCAGATTCGTTCTTGTAGGCTTAACTATAGTGCTGTTTTTCTTGGGCTATAGTTCAAGTAAACTTGAATTTGATTACGATTTTGAAAAATTCTTTCCGCAAGGGGATAATGATTTAAACTTTTACGAAGATTACCGAGAGCGATTCGAGAACGACAATGACTTTATATTATTGGGTTTTGTGAATGAAGCAGGTATTTTTGATCAGGCTTTTCTTCAGAAAATTCAAGGGTTTACTGAAAAAGTAAGAGAACTCCCTCACTTGAGAGAAGTGATTTCTCCTCTGGAAATGAATTTCATAGAAGTGAGTCCTATTTCTTTGGGATTCAAACAAAGCTCCTTTTTTCATGTCGATGATGTTTCGAAGTATACCAGTGATCGAGAACGAATAGAGAAAAGCGTTGAACCGATTTCTGAAATGGTCAATTTTGAAAATAATTCTTTGATTTTGCTGGTTAAGAACAAGCAAATCATCAATAAAGATGATTCTGATGAATTGGCAACAGCGCTTCAAGAGCTGATTAATAAAGAGGGATTTGCAGAAATTCATGTGATGGGCAAAATCATGGGACAGCAAGAATACATTGCTGTTATGAAAGTGGAGTTTCTGACCTTCGCTTCTATTTCCATTTTTGTTTTAATTATCTTCCTAATCATCGCTTATAGAGCCCTCTGGGGAATTTTAATTCCACTGGCAACAGTTTTGTTGGCCATTATTGGTAGTCTTGGGTTCATGCAATTAAGTGGAACGCCTCTGAATATGATGACCACTTTACTGCCGGTCATTATGTTGGTGGTCGGAATGTCTGATGTAGTGCATTTGGTGTCCAAATATTTGGAAGAGATCCGTTATGGAAGAACGAAGACAGTTGCCATTAAGAACATGTTAAAAAAGGTAGGAGTAGCCACATTATTAACTTCATTGACTACTGCTTTGGGTTTCGTTACCTTAATTGGAGTGGGTATGGAGCCGATTCAAGATTTTGGAATTTTTACCGCAGTTGGAGTCTTGTTGGCCTTTGTGTTATCGATTCTCTTTATTCCTTCTATTTTCTTGAACATTAAGAAGCCTAAAATCACCGATTCTTCTCGAGTTCAGAATGCCTGGGAACATGGTTTGGGAAAGTTCTTTATCCGATTGTGCAGAAATCAAAAGACAGTATTGCTGGTCTATTCTATCATAACAGTGGTCTGCATCTTAGGGGCAAGTCGCATTAAATTCGATTACTTTTTAATGCAAGATTTGGCAGAAGATCAACCGTTGATGCAAGAGTTGAGGTATTTTCAAAAGCAATTTGGAGGAATTCGTCCTTTTGAATTGGCAATCATTCCTGCAGAAGGAAAGCTAGTAAACGATTATGACGTGATTCGTGAAGTGGAGAAAATAGAAAAATACTTGAGTAATGAGTATGGAGTGAATCAGATGATTAGTCCAACATTACCCTATAAATTCGCCAATAAAACGATGCGGAATGGTAGAGATGAGTATTACAAAATACCTGATAATGAAAAGCGATTCAATTATTTGAAACGCCAAATGGAAAAGTTTGAAGGTAGAGAAGAACTGAAGCAAATTGTTTCTGAAGATAAAAAAATGGGAAGAGTTTTTGGAAGAATGATTGATCCTGGTAGTCGAGAAATGATGGATAGAAACGATGGACTCGCGGCCTTTTACAAAGCCAACATTGATCAAAATGTCGTCAGTTATAAGTTGACTGGAACACCTGTTATTATAGATGAAGCAGGGCGTAAGGTTTCACAAAACATTGTTGTAGGTTTACTCTTTGCCTTCTTACTCATTGGAATTAGCATGGGATTTCTTTTCAAATCAGTTAAAATGGCGCTCATTTCATTGGTGCCGAATATATTTCCAATTTTACTAACTGCAGGTTACGTTGGCTTTGCTGGAATTGATTTGAATATGTCAACTGCCATTGTATTTACCATTGCATTTGGAATTGCAGTAGATGATACGATTCATTTCTTGAGCCGTTTTCGTCAAGAAATGACCCAAGGTAGAACTAATCTATTTGCGCTTCGAAGAACGTTTATTTCAACCGGTAAAGCAATCATTATCACAAGCGTTATTTTGTTAGGCGGTTTCGGAAGTCTAATTTTTTCAAACTTCTTAAGCACTTTTTACATTGGGCTGTTTGTGAGTATGACTCTTGTATTTGCCGTGATAACAGATTTAACATTGTTGCCAATGATGTTATTATCAAAGAA
>JAESST010000084.1 GCA_016763995.1 Flavobacteriales bacterium
AACTCCTTTGTTATTATTAATGAGGTCGAAGCACTCTTCTAATAATAAAATAAAACGGTCAAGATATTGTTCCTTTTTCGTTAGTTGATGTAGGTTGAAATAGAACAGAGCAAGACCTGATAAACCCTTCATTAGAGAAATATCATCATTTAATTGATGTTTATTCTTCCAGATAAACGTGTCAATAGATTCTAATACAGCTAATTCTCGATTCGATTTCCCTGAAACCATCTTCCTGTTTTTACAAATTTTATTAAGTAATCTTCCTTTGAACGCAAATCGTTCAGTGAAGGAATGATTTCGTGATCTAAAGAAACCCCTACTCTTTGAGTCTCTTTTCCATCTGGATATAAAATACCTATGCTAGTCATAACTGTATTGATTCCTCCTGGTAGTCTAATCTTGGCAATATTACCGTCACTTCCGGATGTTTGAGTTCCAATAGTAAGGCATCTAGGATACATTTGGAGAGCCATTACTAAAAATTCAGACTGGCTCTGTGTCGCCTCATCAACTAATAAAATTAATACTCCATTAAAGTCTTCAGGCTTGTTTTGTTCTCCAATTTTAAAGCCGTCTCCAATTCTAAACTGACCTGGCCGAAACAAATCTGCATATCTAACCTTAAAAAAGTCTCTTTCTCCCGGAAGAATTTTATTTGAAATATCAAAAAGCATTTCATTCGGGTAGCCTCTAACATCAATAATTAGAGTGTCACATTTTACAATATCCTGATAAGAATCATCCCAGTTAGATTTGAATATCTTGTTAATATGCATATATCCTAAGCGAGGATTTAATAGCTCTGAGACACTTTCTTTTTCATATGAGGAATAAAAGTCTAGCTTATACTCTGCCGTTCTCGTAAAAGAAGTAAAAGTGTAAGGAATGGCTATTAATCTATCACCTCTCAGAATTGTTAGTTTATTCTGTTTTAGTTTTGATGAGATTGTAACACTATTAAGTGTATAATCTAATCTGTTTTGATTAGAGCTATTCTTATAATATACTTTAAGACTATTTCTTTTTGTGATTAAATTTTCTCCGTTCATGCTTAGGATAATATCTCCCTTCTGGATTAAATTATTGTTATTATATTTTTGAGAAACAATCAATGTATCGTTAATATATTTTAATTTAAAATCTGGAACGTATTCTCCTAAAAATTTATAGTCAAGAACTTCTGAGGTTGTAACGCTATGCCCATCTGAAATTTCGGAGCAAAGCTGCAGACATAAAAGGTGATAGTCTAATTCTTGTTTTGCTTCCTTAAAGCTTAGAACATGATCATATAAGATTGAGTCCCAAGATTTATCTAGTAAGTGTTTGTAGGGGTAGAAATATTCAATAAGGTTCCAGTATTCTGCGAGTGCAAAAATTCTGACCTCTATGGATTGAATGTTATTATCGATACCGGATTGCTCTAGAATTAGTCGACCTGATCCCTTTTGCGTTACATAATAAATATTACTTACACTCTTTTCATATAACCAGTTTAGATTGCGTTGTTGGTGTTTTGAAAAATAGCTGTTTTGATACCAGAATTTGTTTTGATCATCGCCAGAATTTAAAACAGAGTCCTGAATTTCGGATAAGTCTAATAAGCTTTGTATATTGTTGGAGAATTCGTTTATTGTTTTACTTGCTAAAACCTTAGGGATTCTTTGAATTAATTCTTTATCCCAATTTTTTCTTCCATTGCTGACTTCAGGTGCTTTATATTTTAAAAGGCCCCAAGTCCTAATAAAATAATAGAGTTTTAAACGATCGTCAAATTGGCCTTCATGATACTTCTTATTAAAGGAAAGAGACGGGGAGGGGGTATCGGTAATACTGTCTTTTTCATACCAACTACGATGTTTCAGATTATTAATTTCTTCGCAAGAAGTAAAAATTATTAATAATACGAATAAAGAGAAAAGTGATTTACAAAAGGACATCAAAGAATTTATAGAATAAAAGGTGGGATTAAATTTAAACATATGATTATGATAAAGAGGCTATTTTTTAAATAGCCTCTTTATCATAAATTTTAATTTATGGGTCTTCTATCGACCACCACCACCGCCTGGGCATCCTGGATCTGCCCATGTAGGTAGATCACAATCACTCGATCTTGTGCACGCCAAGGCAGAAACAACCGTACCAATTGGACCAGTTAAAATTGAAATTCCAATTTCTGCCCACCAAGGTAAACCTCCTTTAGTATTGTCCATTTCTGCGTCAGACAATTTGTTAATTGTAGTTTTATTGAAGGAAAGTTTTATTTTCTTTGACTTTTCCATATTGCTTAGTAAATTAAATTTTGCCTACTCGATTCAAGGTTTTCAGCATCCCCTATTAGTTTTTCTCTTAGAATAAAATCTAAAGGAAAATTATACTTTCTTAGTAATTAGAAAGATATACAAACAAATATAATAAACTACTTGAATATTAAGGCGTAAGGAGGGCTGAAATATAGATGAGCACTTTTTGAGTTTAAATTATTGTTTACGTGCTGGTTACGATTTGGTTTAAATGCCTGTGTTAAAAAAAAGTGTTAAAAAAAGTAATGAACGGATACTTTAATGGCTAATTCTATAAGATAACAAGCAATTAGCTTTTATAAATAATCAATAGCGTCCTAAATGATTCTGTTTAAAGTTCAATCATTTAATTATTAGTATGTTTTAAGATAAAAATCCTGA
The DNA here is from genome assembly GCA_016763995.1 of Flavobacteriales bacterium. Taxonomy (GTDB): domain Bacteria; phylum Bacteroidota; class Bacteroidia; order Flavobacteriales_E; family Vicingaceae; genus NORP294. The sequence goes on from JAESST010000084.1 coordinate 2,688, forward strand.
TTTAAAAAAGGAGGTTCTGTCGCATTAATGGAATATAATTCTCAAAATACATAATCCCTCTCCGCTATGCGATCAAATATTTGAAAGGTTTAAAGCAAGTAGTTTTGACATCTATTATTTGATTCTTCCGAATAATAGTTACAACTTCTATTCCTGACAAGGTTCTTTGTGCAGATTCAAATTCTTTAAATCCTGTACAGATACTTATCCTTCTTTTAATATTTCTATGGTCTTGTTCAACTATATTATTTAGGTATTTACATTGCCGTATCTTAATCTTCTTTACAGAATAACTTCTTCTATTTATTACTTTAATAGCTGAATAATTGGAACCACTCTTGTCTATGTTAATGACTCTCAGTTTGCCATTATTTCCAATGGCTTTATTGAAAAATTTCTGAGTAGACATCCTTTGTCTTCTCTTGGTTAGAAGAAAACCAACTGTATTTCCGTCCTTGTCAATCGCTCGATATAAGAATCGATCCTTGCCTCCCACTTTAATATATGTTTCGTCCATTCTCCAACTGTTGCCAACTGACTGCT
>JAESST010000085.1 GCA_016763995.1 Flavobacteriales bacterium
AAGCCCTAAAGTAAATTTACTTTAGGGCTTCCTATTTTAATAAAACAATACTTCTATTTTTTCTTCTTATTCGTTTGTTGTTGTTTTGCCATATCTTCTAGTCTTTTCTGAAATCCTGATTTCTTCTTACTCTTCGGCTTCTTCTTATTCATTTCAATCTTCGCACGAATAGAATCCTCATTAATAAAAACCTTACGGATTAATACTGTTTGCCCTATGGAAATAATGTTAGCCAATAAATAATAATAACTTAATCCTGAAGAGTAATTGTTAAAGAAGAATAACATCATTACAGGCATTAAATAGGTCATGATTTTCATCTGAGCTGCCATTGGCCCTTCAGACATACTACTCATACTCATCTGACTATTCATCTTCGTATAGAATGCAATAGAAATTGCCATTAGAATAGTAAACAAACTAATGTGATCTCCATAAAAAGGAATTTCAAAACCTGCAGGAAAATTATAGATAGAATCATAAGTAGATAAATCGTCTGCCCATAAAAAGCTTTCTTGTCTCAATTCTATTGAAGCAGGGAAGAAACGGAACATTGCAAATAAGATCGGCATCTGAATCAACAAAGGAATACAACCACTTAAAGGATTAACCCCTGTTTGTTTGTATAAGCTCATAGTGGCCTGCTGCTTCTTCATGGCATCATCCTTATACTTATCATTAATTTCACTAATCTCAGGCTTTAACACTCTCATTTTCGCTCCTGACAGGTAGGTCTTATATGTAATCGGCATCAAAACCAATTTCAATAAGATTGTCAAGATTAAAATGATAATACCATAATTCCAATTGAAACTATCTAAGAAATTGAAGACTGGAATAACAGCGAATTGGTTCACCCAGCCAAAGATTCCCCATCCCAAATTAATAATGTCTTGAAGTTCGTTTCCGTGAGCTTCTAACACATCGTACTTATTAGGGCCTAAATAAAGTGACATTCCAAACTGTTCAATCTTACTCCCGCTAACAGGGATTGTTAAGCCTGTTGTCAGTTTTTTTACATAGATATCAGAACCTTCATCCGTTTCTGTTTGTGCAAATGCCTTGGATCGATCAAAATACTCATCCGCAATTAAAGTTGCATTAAAGAACTGCTGCTTTAGAGAAACCCATTTGATAGATGCTTCAAAGTCTTCTTTTTCATCTGCAATTCCTAGGTCATCGACATCTTCATTTCTATACTTATAGAAGATAGTCGTTGCATCTCTTTGTGGTTTCAAACTCTTCTCTTGGCTTGGAGCATTAATCATCCAATTCAATGCTACTTCTCCAGTTCTCATATCCATAACCTGATCCATTCCGATCATGTTCACATCAAAGTCAATCAAGTAATCATTTCCTTTGATTTTATAGATATATTCAATGTATCGATCGTTCCCTGCATCTAACTTAAAGGTGATTGTCTTTTCATCTTCACCCCTCACTGTTAAACTACTTTCTTCAGTTGTAAAATTTAGTTCATCAGTAAAAATATTCTTATTGTCTCTAGTAAAGAAGTTTAAATTGAATTTAGAAGCTTCCTCAAAAAGAACTAATTCTTTACCATCATACGTTTTGTAATCTTTTAGAACAGCCTTTTGAATTGAGCCACCTTTAGAAGAAAAAGTTAAGCTCATCAAGTCTGTCTCAATAACAATGCTTTTTTCCTCTTTATTCGCTGCAATAGCAAAATCACCATAAAGATCTGTATTTAGCAATTGCTTTGCTGAATCGCTCAATGTTAATGAAGGCTCAGTTGTAGTTACTTCAGAATGATTTGTTTCATTCACATCTTTCTGTTGCTCTTCAACTAACCTCTCCCTTCTACTTTCAACTTGTTCTGTCGAGTCTCTAAGGTGTTTTTGTTCTGCAATCTCTTCGTCCGATGGACCATTTAAAATGCTAAAACCGATCACAATTGCTCCAATTAAGAGCAGACCTATAAGTGTATTCTTATCCATTAATCTTAATGCTTTATTTTTTTTCTTTGATTGATGCTGCTAAAAAATCTACAAACAGTGGATGTGGATTCAAAACAGTACTACTGTATTCAGGGTGAAACTGAACTCCAACAAACCAAGGATGATCATCTATTTCAACGATTTCTACCATTTTCCCCGTTGGATTCACTCCTGTTGCATGCATTCCTGCCGCCTCAAAACCTTCTAGGTACTTGTTATTGAACTCAAATCTATGACGATGTCTTTCAGTAATCAATTCGCTGCCATATGCTTTGTGCGCTAAGGTGTCGGCTTCAATTTGGCATTCATACGCTCCTAAACGCATAGTGCCTCCTTTATTAGTAAGCTCTTTCTGACCTTCCATTAAGAAAATTACAGGATCTTCCGTATTCTCATCAATTTCAGTTGTATGAGCATTCGTTAAATTTACCTTGTTTCGAGCAAATTCTATTACTGCACACTGCATTCCTAAACAAATTCCAAAAAATGGAATTTTATTCTCTCGAGCATATTTTACAGCTGAAATTTTACCTTCTATGCCTCTTTCACCAAAACCTGGTGCTACCAAGACTCCATCTAAGTCTTTAAATTCTTCAGCTACATTGTCTGCATGAATTGTTTCTGAGTGAATCCATTTAATTTTAACCGATGTTTGATGAACTGCTCCTGCATGAATTAACGATTCATGAATAGAAATATATGAATCTTTTAACTCGATGTATTTTCCAATTAATCCAATTGTAATCGATTGTTTTGGGTTTTTCAATCTAGTCAGAAAGCTTTTCCATTCATTAATTTCAGGCTCTTCTCTCAAAGGTAAATCGAGTTTATTCAATACTACACGATCTAAGCCTTCATCTTGCATCATTACCGGCACTTCATATATTGTGGAAGCATTCTTTGATTCAATAACTGCTTCTGGAGAAATATTGCAGAAAAGAGCTACCTTTCGCTTAATCTCATCATTAATATTATGTTCAGTTCTTAACACTAATACATCAGCTTGAACACCGCTCTCTAATAACTGCTTTACCGAATGTTGCGTTGGTTTTGTCTTTAACTCACCTGAAGCAGCCAAGAAAGGAACTAAAGTAAGGTGAATTACAATACAACTAAATTCTGGATCCCATTTCAATTGCCTTACAGCTTCGATGTATGGCAAAGATTCAATATCTCCAACTGTGCCCCCAATCTCCGTGATAACAATGTCATATTTACCTGTTCTACCAAGTAATCTAACTCTTCTCTTAATTTCATCTGTGATGTGTGGAATAACTTGAACCGTTTTTCCTAAAAACGCTCCTTCTCTTTCCTTGTTAATCACATGCTGATAGATTCTTCCCGTAGTAACGTTATTCGCTTGAGACGTTTTAGTATCTAAGTATCTCTCATAATGGCCTGAATCAAGGTCGGTTTCTGCACCATCCTCTGTTACATAGCACTCTCCATGTTCATACGGGTTTAACGTTCCTGGATCTACATTGATATATGGATCTAGCTTTTGAATGGTAACCGAGTACCCTCTAGCTTGCAATAACTTAGCTAAAGATGCAGAGATAATTCCCTTCCCTAAAGAAGAAGTTACTCCACCGGTTACAAAAATGTATTTTGTCTTAGAATCTGGCATTAGAAATAGTCACAGTTTAGATTAAACTGTCCGCAAAATTAAGACAATAAGATGGGGTAAAAAAAACTATCTAACTAAAATGTAAGACTTGCTCCAATTGATGGTAAAAAAGGCAATTGATTTACCCTTTCATTGGTAACTCTATTCACATAAAAGATATTTCTTCTATCATAAACATTTGTAATACTTCCAGTTACCTCCAGTATAGAGTTTTCTGTTAAAACAATCCTACGTTTTAACGAAATATCAAATCTATGATACCATGGTAATCTACCTTTACCCAAACCTCCATATAAAATACCCAATTCTCCATTTGTATTTTGATAATCTTGTCCGATATCTCCTTGCAAGGTCAAGTTTTCATAAAAACCAGTTGTTTGGGTTAAAGGGAAACCAGAACCTATGTTCCAACGAGCATCAAATGTCCAAACTAAATCTTTCCCGAATCCATAAGACCCTACAAGGTTGATATTGTGTCGTCTATCCCAAATTGGGTTATAATTTTGTATTCCATCCCATCTATCAACATAACTCCAAGAGTAAACCGCCCAAATGCTAGTTTGCTTCTTTTCATATTTAATAGAAATGTCTGCTCCGTATGCTTTCCCAGTTTCAATGATAAAATCCTTTTTTAATGCATCTGGAATAGCATCGTTTTCAGTTTTGTCTTCATACAGTTTATTTCTATTTAAGTTCGTCAACTGAGAAAACCATTTATGATATCCCTCAAGGTTTATGTTTATGTTTTTTGTTAAATCAAACTCAACACCAAAAATCGCGTGTTGTCCTTTTTGAAGTTGGTCTTTAACTTTTGTTGTTGAGCCATCCTCATTAGTTATATCATCCTGCAAATTATCTGGCCCTGATAAAAACCCGTAAAATAAATTCACCACATCTCTATCTGAGGTTGCACTTAATAAATTTTGAGAATATAATCCTCCTGCTCCTTTTAATCGAATATTATCTGTTATGTTATATTTAAATCCAACTCTTGGCTCTGGCGATAAAGTATTTAATGAAGCGTAGTAGTGTAATCGTAAACTAGGTTCGAATACCAAGTTTCCAAAGTTATATCGGTATTGAACATAAGTTGCAATTTCAGTAGTGTTTTGTTCTTGAGAAACCAGCTGTTTAACACTATTCTTAAAAGAGAAGTCAGTTTTAAATCCTAACATTTCAAATCCAAATTTGGATTGATTTTCACCCTTAAAGTTGGTAAAATTCATTCCTGCATTAAATCCATTAATTAAACTTTGACGATCAGTTACGTCAGCAGCAATATTGTTTTCATCTGCATTAATCTGATAACTACTATATGCAATAGTTCCATCAATAAGTGTGGTAGACCTTGCAGGAATTAAAACAAAGTTCATTCCACCTCCATATTCATTCCAATTAAAACTTGTAACATTTGGATAATTAACCTCATCATTATAATTAAATCCGAAAAAACTAGCCTTACTCCCATTGGATCCGTTCAAGGACACTTTTCCGTAAAAATCATTGAAACTATATGGTAAGCCTGCTGTATCGGCATAATCGTAAAGTGCAGGAGCTGTTTTATCGATGAATGAATTCTTATACGAAAGAATAAAAGAGGCTCCCCCTTGTCCTACGGCTTTAGGCTTAGTCAGTGGTCCTTCTAATAAAGCTTTTGATCCAAATGTACTTGCCGAAATCTTTCCACTCAAGCGCTGCTTATTTCCATCCTTCGTTTTAATATCCATAATAGAAGATACTCTTCCTCCATATTCCGCAGAGAATCCTCCGGTGTAAACATCCGCTGTTTTTATAATGTCTGTTTCAAACACTGAGAATAATCCAATAGAGTGAAAAGGATTATAAATAACCATTCCATCTAACAATACCTTATTTTGAATAGGAGAACCTCCTCTAATATACAACTGTCCACCTTGGTCACCTGTAAAAACAACACCTGGTAATATTTGAAGATACTGTGCTAAATCAGGATCTCCACCAATCGCCGGCATCTTCCTTATTTGTTTTGGAGTTAATCTAGTAACCGACATTCTTACGGTTGACTGAGCTTCCTGTTTTTCTGCAGATATTGTCACCGTATTTAGTGATATTGTAGACTCCTTGATGGATAAATTATTTGATACAATTTGTCCTTTTTTCGTTATTTCTACTTCTTCTGTTACTTGATCATATCCTATAGAAGATACTACAATTGTATATTTTCCTAAAGGAATTCTCGATAAAATATAATATCCATTTTCATCTGTAGCAGTTCCGAAAGTAGTTCCTTTTAAGGAAACATTTGTAAAAATTGCCGGCTCTCCTGTCTTGCTCAAATAAACAAAGCCTTTTAATGCTCCTGTTTGGGCAAGTAATGTAGTAGTAATCGAGAATAAACAGAAGAGCAGTATTAACTTAAAAAATTTCATAGGTAAATTTTGAAGGCACAAATATAATTATTCAATCCACGACAATTGGTCGTCTTTTGGCAAATGACACCTTGATACGATAAATTGTTGTCTTAGGTATGCAAAATTTCAAAAATCAATTCTTGTAAGATCTCGTGATTACTCATTCCCGTTGCTCCAATTCCTTTCGATAAATTGTCTGCTTTTCTCAATGCGGCAATGGATCGAGCAACCTTTTTTGTATTATAATTCCTTCCTGCCGTCTGAAAGTCTCGTACAAAAAAAGGATTAACGCCTAATGCAGAAGCAATCTCTCTTTCAGAAGATTTTTTTACCGTCTGAAATAATAGTAGTTGGGAAAAAAACCGATAAATACTGGGCAGTATCATTGGCAAAGGATGTGCTTTCTCATTCTTTCCCATATTATTAATAATTCTATTGGCCTTCAATATATTCTTTGTCCCTAAAGCATTATTGAGTTCAAAAACATTAAAATCTTTGCTAATTCCTATATTCTCTTCAATAACTTTAGGAGTAATTGTAGAGCCTTCCGCCAAATTGATCATCAATTTATCAAGCTCATTACTAATCTTACTCAGGTCCGTTCCCAAAAAGTCAATTAACAAAAAACTTGCTTTTGGTTCTATAGAAAATCGTTTAGATTTTAAATAAGCATCAATCCAAGGGCCTACTTGATTATCGTAAAGTTTTTTGGATTGAAAAAAACATCCATTTTTCTTCACTTCTTTTACAAAAGCAGACCTCCCATCAGGTTTTGAATGCTTGTAATTAAGTACTAAAATTGTACTACTCGATGGGTTTTTAGCATAATTTGCCAAACCATCCAGTTTCTTCAGGTTTTGAGCTTCTTTAATAATGACAACGTTATACTTTGACATCATTGGAAAACGTTTCGCCTCAGATTCAATTGTCAGTAAATCGGTATCAAGTCCATATAGAATTGTTTGATTAAACTCTCGTTCTCCTCCATCCAGTACCGAATCTTCGATAAAATCACTGATTCTATCAATGTAATATTCCTCTTCACCTGTTAGCAGATAAATTGGTTTATAGACTTTATTCTTTAAGTCTTGAATAATTTGTTTAAATTCCAATGAGACTCTTTATTTTTGTGATAATTCGATGATAAAACTCAATCTTCCCGCATACAAATTTACCTTTCAAGAAGACAACAAAAAAACTAAAATTTTTGATGACATCCGAAAGAAATTCTTGGTGTTAACCCCTGAAGAATGGGTGCGACAAAACATTATTCGATTTTTAGTAGAAGATCGAAAATTTCCGAAAAATTTAATTGCCATCGAAAAAGGGCTAAAATTAAATGGTTTGCAGAAAAGAACTGATGTATTGGTTTACTCCAAAGAAGGCACTCCTATACTAATGATTGAGTGCAAAGCACCTGAGATTAAAATTGATCAAAAAGTTTTTGACCAGATTGGTAGATATAACATTAACTTTAAGCTACCTTATTTATTAGTTACAAATGGCCTTGAACACTACTGCGCTAAAATTGATTTTAAAAATAGAAGCTTCTCGTTCTTGAGTGAAATTCCAGATTATGAAGAACTTAAAAATTAGTGCTTTCTTAATGCTATGGCTTGGCTTTTACAGTCTTTCTGTAGCTCAAACTGAATCAAAATATGGTTTTATATTAAGAGAATACTTAAAAACTGTTACTCCAAACAGTCAAGTTCCTTTATTAATTGAAGGAGATCCTGAAAGCATGTCAAGTATCGTCGACAGATATGAAGGACAAATTCGTTTACAAGTAAATAATTTATTTTCACTTGAAATTCCAGCGAAACATGTCGACTCTTTTTCTAAAGAAGCAGCAGTTTCACTCATTGAATTTTCTATTACTCCAGGAAGGACGCTTAGTGACACTATGTTACTTCACACAAACGTAGACTCAATTATTCAACAAGCTTTACCATTAAGAACTCAATACACAGGAAAAGGGGTGCTGCTTGGAGTAATTGATTCTGGAGTAGAATTAGCTCATCCTGACTTTAAGGACAGCACAGGAAGGACTAGAGTACTTTATGTTTGGGATCAGAGACAAGCATTCAATCCTGCTCGACAAGCATTACAATATAACTATGGCGTTGAATGGGACTCTTCGGCCATCAATAGTGGAGTTTCAACACATGATGATGGAGCTGCTGAGTTTGGTCATGGCTCAAATGTAACTGGAGCCGCAGCCTCTAATGGCTTAGCAAGCGGTCAATTTAGAGGAGTTGCTGCTGAAGTTAATATTATTAGTGTTGCAACTGATTTCAACAAACCAAATTGGTTACAAACTGTAGCCGAGTCAGTAGATTATATTTATAAAAAAGCAGATGCTTTGGGAATGCCATGTGTCATCAATGCAAGTGTCGGAACGTATGTTGGCTCTCATGATGGGAAAGATATTTCAGCAAGGATTATTGATGCATTGATACAACAGAAAGCAGGTCGAGCCTTCGTTTGTGCTGCGGGAAATGCTGGCAACCAAAAATTTCATGTTCAACAAAAGCCAATTAATGATACTGCTTTTACTTGGTTTGAATATGCTCCTGCCCAATGGTCAGGCCTAGGAGGGTATTATTACGAAGTATGGTCTGATACTGCCAACTTTAAAAATTTGCAATTCTCTATTGGAACAGACAAGGAATCTAATGGAGTTTATACATTCAAAGGTAGAACAGCATTCTCAGGGATAAATAATAGGTTAAATATTATCTACAATGATACGATTCGAGACAACAGTGGCCATCTAATCGCCACAGTAAGCACCTATGCTGAACAAAATCAAGGACGATACAAATTAGAGATTGCAATTGAAGACCCAGACTCTTCCGACTTTTTGTATCGCTTCGAAACCAAAGGAACAGGAAAAATCGATATTTATTCCTCCTTTAGCTTATTTAGACACAACAACATCATCAACACCTCACTTCCTTCTGTAATTCAATATCCCGCTATGGCAAATTACATTAGACAGATAGCTTGCAAACAACGGTGAGTAGTTTTACCTGCCTTCCCTCCGCTATAACTGTTGGAAATTATTATAACAGAAGTACCTATACTGATGTTTCTGGAACCTTAAGAACTTTTAATCACGCGCCAGGACAAATCAGTGTTAACTCCAGTCTTGGACCAAATCGAAATAATTTTTTAAAACCTGATATTAGTTCGGCAGGAGATATTATGTTTGGCACAGGACGATTAGCCACATTAGCTAGTGCTATTAACTCAAACCCTTCAAAAGTTAGCAGTGACAGTTTACATTGGAGAAACGGAGGCACATCCATGGCTTCACCAACCGTTGCGGGAATGGTAGCGCTTTATTTGCAAATGTGTCCCAAAGCAAATAACAATCAGATTAAAAGCGATTTGATCGCCTCTGCGAAAAAAGATCAATTTACGGGACTTCAACCCAATTTTACTTTCGGTAACGGAAAGGCAGATGGGTTTCAGTATTTGAAACGGCGAGTATTTTATCCTCTTATTCCAGTATCTAATCCTATATTTTGTCAAGGAGACAGCTCTATTTTAACCATAGCTCCTTCCTTTTCTTCATATCAATGGAATACGAGCCCAATAGACAGCACAAATTCTATAACAGTACATCAAGGTGGGAATTATTACGCTTGGGTAGAAAATCAATTTGGTTGTAGTGTAACTTCAGAGATAGCCTCCTTAATATTCTACAGAACACCTCAGCAACCTATTATTCAGCAAAATGCACTTACATTAACTATAAACGATGTTGGCTCTTATCAATGGTTTCAAAACCAATCTTCAATTCCCTGGGCGGAAAATCCTTCTCATATTGCATTATCAAGTGGAGATTATTACTGTGAATATACTGATGTCTTTGGCTGTAGTACTAATTCTGACACTGTAACAATAATAGTAACTTCATTAGAGGAAATTTCAACCCAATCATTTAATATTCAACCCAACCCAAGTCGAGGATTAATTACCATTAACTTATCTGCAGATCAACATGCCAACAAAATTGAAGTACTTAATCCACAAGGAAAGCTCGTTTGGTTAAAAATTATACAAGAAAGTAGACAACAATTTGAGTTAGATTTGAGTCTATTAAGCAAAGGTTTCTACTTCATGAGAGTATCTACCTCAAACAATCAAATCCTTAGAAAAATCATTCTGGAATGAAACTACTCTTAAGCAGCCTTTTTATTTGTCTATCCTCTGTCTTCTATGCTCAAAATGTTGCCTCTAATGCCGACTACTTTGAAGGAGAAATCATCGTTAAAATAAAACCTGAGTTAAGTCATAAGTGTTCTAAATCTACAATTGCAATTCCTTCCCTTCAAAAAGTCCTCATTTCTGAAAAAATAGATCGTGTAGGAAAGATGTTTCCTAATCATCAAAAAGTTACTAGAAAAAAAGGGCAAGAAAACTTTATTGACCTAAGCACTATTTATTCTTTCAAATTTGAGACTTCACTTGACGAAAGAAAAATTCTCTCTCAGTTAAGAAAAGACCCTTCCGTTCAATATGCCGAATTAAATTACATCAATGAATTAGCTTACACTCCTGACGATAGTCTAAACAATCAACAATGGTATTTAGCAGCGGTAAATCTTTTTAAAGCATGGGATATTGAAACAGGAGATACTTCAGTCGTAATAGCTATTGTTGATACCGGATCAGATGTAGATCATGAAGATTTTGTAAACGACTTTGCTTACAACTATAATGACCCAATAAATGGGATGGACGATGATAATGATGGATACATTGATAACTTTAATGGCTGGGACATTGCCAATAATGATAATGATGTAGGTTTTGGAGTTTGGGGCCATGGTACCAATGTAGCAGGAATAGCAAGTGCGAGCACAGATAATGGAAAAGGAATTAGCGGTGGTGGGTTCAACACAAAAATTTTAACTGTAAGAATTGACAATCCAGCTGGGATACTGGTTAATGCATATCAAGGAATAGTCTATGCTGCCGATCATGGAGCATTTATCATTAACAACTCATGGGGCAGTTTAAATGGCTATAGCCAATATGGTCAAGACGTCGTAAATTATGCAGCCATCAACAAAGGATGTTTAGTGGTTGCCGCGACAGGAAATGATGGTCTCAATGCAAAATTCTATCCAGCAGCCTATGAAAATGTACTATCAGTAGGATCGCTAAGAGCACCTGATACAATTAAAACCTCTTCAAATTATGGCTATTGGGTTGATATTTTTGCTCCTGGAGAAAGCATGTATACCTGTGCTGCCGACGGTAAATATCAATACAATGGTGGCACATCTATGGCTTCTCCATTAGTTGCAGGAATAGCTGGCTTAGTAAAATCCCAATTTCCCAACGATAATTGGGAGCAAGTTGCAGAACGTATAAGAGGTGCAGGAGATGATATCTATTCTTTTAATGACGCTAAATATACCGATAAACTTGGAGCAGGTAGAATCAATGCCTTTAAAGCAGTTTCTATCTCGACTAAACCGGGAATTAAATTCATCAATCGAAAAGTAAGCGATAACAATGATGATATATTTGCTCTAGGAGATACTATAAGAGTCTTTGGAGCTTTTAGAAATTTCTTAAATAATGCTCAAAATGCCTCTGCCACTATTTCAACCATTGGAAATAAGCTTCAAATTTTAAATCCTACAATCTCGTTAGGAAATATAAATGAGTTGGACTCTGTCTCTATTCAGTCAACACCATTTGAAATGGTGATCAATTCAGGAATTGATTTTAATGAAAAAATTGACGTATTAATCACGATTACAGCAGACAATTATATTAAAAAACAGTATTTTGAATTG
>JAESST010000086.1 GCA_016763995.1 Flavobacteriales bacterium
AGCAGCTGCAGCTGAAGCTTCGCAACCTGCGTGGCCACCACCAACAACAATTACGTCGTATTCTTTTAGCATATCCTTTTAAGGTTTCACGTGAAACAATTTCTTCTCTAAGGGTGCAAAGTTAGATAAAAATCCTCTTTAGCCCTTATTTCTTGGGCTTCTAAGTCAGTCTTATCATTATAGCCTATTAAATGCAAAACACCATGTATAATGACTCTATTTAACTCGTTTTGGAAAGAGGTGGTAAATTGATTAGCATTTTCTTTAACTCGTTCAATGCTGATAAAAATATCTCCTGAAATAAGCTTGTCTTCAACATAATTGAAGGTGATAATATCAGTATATGTATTGTGGTTGAGATATTCTTGGTTGATAGTGAGCAGGTATTCGTCTGTACAAAATATAAAGCTCAAATGACCAAGCTCTTTTTGTTCTTTTTTAATTGTTAGTGAAACCCATTCTTTCGTTTTTTCTAGGGGAATTAACTTAATGTCAATTTCTTCTGAATGAAAATCGATAGGCAAGGAATCCAAAAACTAAACTCTATTAAAAGAAATTTTCACGATTCTTCCTTCCTCTTCAAACCCAATAGTATCAGATAAATTTTTCATAATAAATATGCCTCTACCGTCTAGTTTATCAATATTATCAGGATGAGTAGGGTCAGGAGTATTTGTAAAATCGAAACCCATTCCTTGATCTGTTACTGTGAAAATATATTCTTTATCGCTAATGTCAAACGAAAAATTTACTTCTTTTTCAGGATGGTATTTATTTCCATGCTTAATGGCATTATTAACTGCTTCAGAAATCGAAACAAGAATATTTCCATAGATCTCTTCAGGAACAGAGTGTTCAGATCTAATATCTTCTATTATCTGTTCTACTTTCGCTAAAGTATCAATTGTAGAAGGCAATATATGTCGTTGTAATGAGAAACTTGTCATCATTGTTCGATCTTATTAAAATACTCCGAAACTTTTAATTTATAGTAGTTATTAAATGTAGGAGGAAGGGTTCTTAGTAATTCTATTTCTTGTTCTTTTCGTTTGTTATACTCGAAAAAAGAATTAGGGTTACGAGAAATATCATCAGTAAACTCTGTTGATTCTCTTTTTTCATCTTTTTCTCTCTCTCTTTCTGCTTTCTCAGACTCTAACAAACGTGTAAGGATTTCTTGCTGACGAAGTAACGTTTGGTTCGTTATGTTTTTATTAACTAGATCTGTTTCGGTTTGTTCCATTAAGTCTCCTAGCTTTTTTAGATTACCACCACCTTTTCCAAGACTTTCTCCTATCTGATTCCTTAACTGTTCTACTGCTTTTCGAATGGCAGCTTGTTTTGCAGCCATTTGAGCTAGCTCTTTACTCATTCCTCCCATTCCTCCTTGGCCTCCTGGTTTTTTACCTTTTCCAGACTTTTTACCCTCTTCCATGGCTTTTTTCAAGCCTTCCATTTGTTTATTCAGCTGTTGTTGTAGTTTTTTCATTCCTCCGGCTCCAGGTTTAGGTTTATTTCCGCCAGGGTTTTTGCATTCTCCTTTTCCTTGTTGCTGCATACTCTGTTGCATGCTTTGTACCGCCGCATCTAACAATAGAGCAAGGTTGTTTAAAGATGTCATAGAGAACTGTTGTAAGGAGTTCGCCTGTGCAGTTTTTCGCTCGCCAAGTTGGTCCAGAGCTTTTTCCATATTGAAGTTAACCGCAGTCATCTCTTTATTGATGATGTTGCTGAGTTGTTGTATTCGTTTACTTAAGGCAAATAAAGAATCTTCAACAATTTTAGAATCATCTTTTAACTTCTTTTGCTCTTGAGTATAGATAACGTATTTTGGATCGTTAACATTTATTATTTTGAGGTTTTCCATTACAGCTTCTTGATCAAAAGAAAGTTGGATGATATTTTCTAATAGCGCTCTTAAGTCTTCCAGGTTTTCTTCATTCGCCTCAGATTGCATCTGTGATTGCATTTCGCTTAATTTTTTAGAGAGGTCATCCATTTTCTCTTCTGCGCTTTCTTGTTGTTCTCCTGCCTTTTTTTTGTTCTTTTTTTCTAACTCCTCAGAGCTTTTTTTCATGTCTTCTTTAATTTCTTCTTCTAAATTTTTTGTGTCTTCCAGTTTATTGGGCTCTTCTAACTCCTCGTTTTTCTTCTTAATGTCTTCTAACTCCTCAGAAAGTTTGTCAAATTCTTTATTCAATTCATCTTGTTTCTCTTTTGTTTCTTGAGCATCAGATTTTTATCTTGGGACTCTTCTTTTAATTTTTTTTGTTCTTCTATTAATTCGTCCAGCTTTTCTTTGGCATCTGCTAATTGTTTTTCTAATTCTAATTGTTTAAATAGTTCTAAGTTTCTATCTAGTTCTTTTTCAAGTTCTTTGTTATTTAGCTCCATTTCCTCTAAGGCTTTTTGAAGATCATCCTTTTTAAGATGATCCATCATTTCCTCCATCTTCTTCATCATCTCCTTCATCTCATCGGTCATGACTTTTTCGAAGAGTTCTTGAAGTTGCCCTTGTTTCTCTAACAAAGCTTCATCTTCAGGCGAAAACTCTTCCTGTAATTTGTTATTCTTCTCGTTTTTTGACTTGAGCTTGTCTAATGATTTTTGTACTTTTTTCTGTTTATCTATTAGTGATTGAAGTTGCTTCTTTTCTTGAAACCCTAGTTCTTTCTTATTCAGTAGTTTTTCACTTAACGCGTCTATTTCTTTTTTTATCTCTTTAGTCAGCTCAATACTTTCCTCTAATTCTTTTTTAACTTCTTCACTGTTTTTTTTATTCTTCTCGTTTAGCTCTTCCTTTGTAGGCGCTTTATATCGAATCTTTTGTGTTCTGCTAGATTTACTACCCTTCACTCCATCGTTATCCCATACCTCGAAAAAGTACTCTATTTCATCTCCTGCTTTTAAAGCATATTGGTCTGTATTCAATAGGTGGTAAAAATCCGTTTGGGGAACATTTACATTAATGGGAATATCTTGACGAGTTAATTCTCCAACAGAGTCGTTTATTCCAATATATTGACTGTAAAAAGTCAAGCGACTAAATCCGTAGTCATCTTTTACATACCCTTTAAAATACCTCATTTTAGGATTTAAAGAGTCAACCTTCGTGTCTACTTCAATGTTTGGCCTAAGGTCAGGAATAACATCTAGGGTATAGAAGATAGTATCTTCATGTTCTAGGTATTGATTTGCCGTGCTTAAACCGTACTTAGTGGTGTTATAGAAACGATTACTGAATAAATATTCATTTTCCCCACTTCTTGCCAAACTCACGCTAGAGTTTGCCTGAATAAAAAGCACTTTGTCTGTATTTTCTGTACGAAATGTCCACTTAACAGAAGTTCCTTCTGGCACAGTAAAGTCTCCTGTATTCGTGAGTGAAATGTCTTTTTTGTTAAGGTATTTAGGGAAAGAAAAATCTACTAAAAAATTGACTAGAAGCGGTTTTGGGAGTGTTTTTAGTTCGTATAATTGAGATTCGAATTCCCCATCGAAAAGGGTGAAATCGATATCGCTCTGAATGTTTTTAAAAGCATGAGAGAATTCGTTCTTCTTATTTTTCTTCATTAAGAATCGATTCCCCATAAAAATGATATTCAATTTATTGGGAATTTCTTCCCCAACAAGCTTGACTCTTAAGTTAAAATCTTCGTTTTTATAGGCGGTCAACTCCTTATTCTCTATGGTGATTAAATAAGGTGCTGTTGGGATAAAATCTTGATTGTGAGCAATGATTCGATTAGAACTGTCTTTGATAATTTTAGGTTCGAATGCAGCAAGTCCAACAATAATAATTACTGGAACAACAAGGTACTTTAAATACCTTCTATTCTCTTTAAAATTGATCGCTACGCCAAAAGGAATAGGACTTAACTCACTAATTTTTTGATCGATGCTGGCTAAAATTAGATCAGAAGAACCATTGTTTTCTTGAATCTTCAATTGTAAAATATTAACCAATTTGTCGTTTACTTCATTAAAATGCTTTCCAATAATAGTAGAGGCCTCTTTGTGGCTAATTTTCTTACCAATGGAAAGTAATTTAAGTGTAGGTTTTGCGATAAGAAGAGCAAAAACGATGAATAATAAAGAGGTAAAACCATAAAATAATCCAGTTCGAACCAGAGAGCTGAATTGGCCGAAATATTCTAGAAAAACAATACTTAAGAAAAGAGCGATCGCAAGAGCAAAGAATAAAATGAATCCCCTAATGGTTTGGTTTACATAGTATTTCCTAACAAACTCGTCGAGTTTTTTCAGAAGTAAAGAGTAATTGTTTTTTTGCATAAGAATTAATTCGCAAGCCCAAACGAAGGAGTTTACTTATAAGTATTTCAACCAATGAAGTTAAGTAAAAGTTTATTTCGAAAAACGAATTAAATTACCAAGGGGTAAAACTTGTCCTTTAGAAGATTTTAATCCTAGAATTGTTGCATCGTATTTCGTTGGAAAACGATCAACTTTGCTCAACATTGTCTTTAACTTAGGGAGAGATAATTTGAGAGAGTAGGTGTTTAAGATAAAGAAGTGACGTTTTGGGTGAAGCAGTTGAGTGACATCTTCAAGTAGCTGTTGCAAATCGTTTTCCAATTTCCACTTTTCTTTGTTGGCTCCATATCCAAATGCAGGAGGGTCCATAATAATACCTTGGAATTTTTCTCCTCTTCGAATTGCCTTTTGAACAAACTTTCGGGCATCTTCTAGAATCCATCGAATATTTTTAACACTATTGGTTTCTGCATTTAGCTTTCCCCAGTTTAGCACTTGTTTTACAGAGTCTACATTGGTAACATGGGCCCCAGCTGCTGCGGCAACAACACTTGCCGCACCAGTGTAAGCAAATAGATTTAAAACTTTAACCTCTCCTCTATACTTTGCAATTTCTCGCTGCATAAATTTCCAATTCTCTGCCTGTTCAGGAAAAATACCTAAATGTTTAAACGCTGTGGACTTCAAGTTAAAACTCAAAAAAACATCTTGATAATTATAGTTAATTGTCCATTCTTCGGGAGCATTAGACTTATTGGTCCAGTGACCTTTCTTTCCTCTTTCTTCGTAAAAACGCCAGTCACATTTCAACCATTCCGACTTGTTTACTTTAGGATCCCAATTGGCTTCTATTTCAGGTCGGTCAAAAATATATTTTCCAAAACGCTCTAATTTTCTCCTATTTCCGCTGTCAATTAATTCATAGTCAATTGCTGAAGAAAGGTGAAGGAAGTTGGGCTTTCCTTGTTTAGATGTTTTTTTGTTTCCGTGCATTTCACAGCAAACTTAACCAATAAGCAAGCTTAAAGATTTACCTTTGCACACCTAAAATCAAAAGCATAGAAATGGAAAGAAGAGTTAGAGTTCGGTTTGCACCAAGTCCAACAGGCGCGTTGCACATGGGTGGCGTTAGAACAGCTTTATACAACTACCTATTTGCCAAAAAGCATGGAGGAGATTTTTTGTTGAGAATAGAAGATACAGATCAGACCCGTTTTGTTGAAGGTGCCGAAAGTTATATTCAAGAAGCTTTAAAATGGTGTGGAATTGTTCCAAATGAAGGCCAAGGTTATGGCGGAGATCTGGGGCCGTACAAACAATCTGAGCGAAAGGAACAGGATTTGTATCGGAAGTATGCTGAACAATTAGTGACAGAAAACAAAGCCTATTATGCGTTTGATACTCCGGAGGAACTGGACAAAATGAGAGAGGATTTGAAAAAAGCAGGAGTTGCTGCACCTCAATACAATTCTATTTCTCGTGCAAGAATGCAAAACTCTATTTCGCTTTCAGCGGAAGAGGTGGAAAAAAGAATGCAAGCAGGAGAGCCCTACGTAATTAGAATTAAGATGCCTAGAAATGAGGAAATTAAATTTAAAGACATTATCCGTGGCTGGGTTTCTGTGCATACCTCTAACCTGGATGATAAAGTGTTATTTAAGGCAGATGGTATGCCAACCTATCATTTGGCAAACATTGTAGACGATCATTTAATGAACATATCTCACGTTATTCGTGGAGAAGAATGGTTACCATCAGCACCTTTGCACATTCATTTATACGAAGCATTTGGATGGTCAGATACTATGCCAGAGTTTGCTCACTTACCTTTGTTGTTGAAGCCTGATGGGAATGGCAAGTTGAGTAAAAGGGATGGAGATCGTTTAGGTTTTCCTGTTTTTCCTTTGGAGTGGAAAGACCCTACTTCGGGAGAAGTTTCTTCAGGGTATAGAGAAAAGGGATATTTTTCAAGTGCCTTTGTAAATATTTTAGCCTTTTTAGGGTGGAATCCGGGAACGAGCCAAGAAATATTTAGCATGGATGAGTTGGTGGAGGCTTTCTCTTTAGAAAGAGTAGGGAAAGCAGGTTCAAAATATGATCCAAACAAAGCTAGATGGTTTAATCAGCAGTATTTGAGAGAAAAAAACAACGAATCGTTAGCAGAGGAATTATTAGAAAATCATGCAGATATAGAAGAGCTAAAGGGAATTGACAAAACGTTCTTAGCAGAGGTTTGTGGAATGATGAAGGAAAGAGCTACTTTTTTGGTAGATATTCCAAAGGAAGGAGATTATTTTTTTGCTGCTCCTACTGAGTTTGATGAAAAAACAACTCGTAAAAAATGGAAAGAAGATAGTGCTTCACTAATGACAGGGTGGTTGACAGAATTTGAAGCAATAGCAGAGCCTTCTTCTGAAATCATAGAAACAAAGTTTAAGTTATTCTTAGAAAAAAGAGAACTAGGAATAGGAAGAGTTTTACCACTATTTCGATTGTTAGTAACAGGAAAAGGAATGGGTCCGTCCATGTTTCAGATTGCAGCCTTATTAGGAAAAGAAGAAACGGCTAATCGAATGAAGGTAGGAATTTCAACCTTAGGATAAAATGCATAAAATTCTGCTAGAAAATTTGATATTCCATGCCTATCATGGTGTTTTTGAAGAAGAACAAACGATTGGAGGGAAGTTTGAAATAAATATTGAACTAGATACAGATTTCAGCGAAAGTATGGAGACCGACGCATTAGAAGGAACCATTGATTATAGCAAAGTATATGACCTGATTGCTCAGGAAATGGATAAAAAATCAAAATTGATAGAGCATTTAGGTAAACGCATTGTTGATGTGTTGTATACTAATTTTAAAGAAATCAAATTTATTAGATTAAAAATAAGCAAGTTAAACCCTCCAGTAAGTGGGGAAATAGGAAGAGTAAGTATTGTTATTGAGGAATAACTCGAAGGAGGACAAAAGACTAAGCGAATTGCTTAATTTTGACTTTCCTTGAAAAGGGTCTCGTGGCCGAGTGGCTAGGCAGTGGTCTGCAAAACCATCTACAGCGGTTCGAATCCGCTCGAGACCTCAAGATTTGAAAAGCCCTTCGTGAGAAGGGCTTTTTTATTTTCCGATAGAACGTCAAAGTTATTTGTAAGTGATAATGGATCAAGATTAAAAGTTGTGGGTCAGTTAATCTCTATACTGGCGCTATAGTTTTCTGTCATTTATTCAGTATATTCATTTTAATAGATTGTAATCTAAATTTTTAGTGTCGGTTAAGTGCTTTTAAAAAAATAACAAACTCCACAGTCATTCGGCTTCCTTTTGCTACTACATTCCAATCTAATTGAATCACTTCTTTCGTCGATTTGTCTAGCTATCTAGGCCGCTTAATGTGTAGAGAGATCTGTTTATCTCTTAATGGGAAACCTTGAAAGCAATTTCCTTGTGGAACCCTTTAGGCTTTATGAGACGATGCTGAAGTTTTTGAGGAGCTTCATTCTTTTCACAAAGTGCAAGTGAAATCTCTCTCTTAATCTTATTGATGGTTGAATCAAAATGAGAAACTAGTAGTTCCGGTAGTATCTGTTTCAATAGATCTATATAATCCTCCATCTAAGTTTATTTAAACTCAAATTTCCGATACTTCTCCACAATTTTTGCGCATGTTCCTTAATTACATTCCTTATACTAAGCACTTATCAAATTTAGTTGGATTTATAGATTTTAATCTCTTTGTTAAAGTTGGCTACGGGTGTAGTTAGATCGTTCTTTTGAAGAAATGAAAGTCCTTCTAGAAATAAAACTTGCCAAGGGATCTTTTTTAGATAGGAATTTTTACCTTAAAAATAGACTAATAATCAGGCGATAGCATTTTTTAGTAGAATCGTTCAGGACATTTTTGATTAAAAATCAAAACAAAAACCCTTTATTCTCGTAGCATCAGTCATAAGAAAGTTATAAAATCATTAACTAATAAAGTTCTAGTCAAATAAATTTATATGAAAACATTAGATAGATTAATGAGGAAGCTTAGGAAACCAATAATTGGAAAAAGTTT
Source organism: Flavobacteriales bacterium (assembly GCA_016763995.1). Classification (GTDB taxonomy): domain Bacteria; phylum Bacteroidota; class Bacteroidia; order Flavobacteriales_E; family Vicingaceae; genus NORP294. The sequence goes on from JAESST010000086.1 coordinate 8,333, forward strand.
AGAAAAAAAAGGAAGTTATTCAAGTAGAAGTTACATTGAAAGTTTCTTAAAAAAGTATGATTCTCCATCTATTTACCAGAACTTATTTGAGGAATGCTATGATAAATCAAGTCTTGCAACTAAGACCAATATTCGTCATTCTAAAAAAATTAAATTTGGAGACTCTTTATCTGATATAGTAGCGATAAAGAACTCTAATTCGCTTATTATAAAAGAAATGGCCCCATTTTCTTTGTTGTTTTCGAGAACTAGAATTGGGAACTATAAAGCGAAGTCTGTTATGTCCTTTTATAACATGAAGCTTTTTGCATATAATTATTCTTTCTCTTGCCTTGATGAAGAGGATAGAAGCAATATTATTGGCAATATTCATGAAAAATATTTAGACAAAAACTCTTCCTTCGATATTGAAAAGAATAGTATTATAGATCAATTTGGGAATTGCTTATTGATTGAAGATCAGGTTAATTTAACTATTTACTATACTAAATTGAAAGAAGGGATTTACAATAATTTACTTTTGCTTTCGAAAGAGGAGAAGGAAAACAAAGCTTTGCTGGCTGAATATCAGAAAAACGAGTTGCAATTACGCTTGTAAAAGTATTTTTTAGGTAAATATATTGCCTATAACTAGCTTGTTATTAAAGGATTGCCGCTTAACTCGATTCTCTGAGTATTGTGATCGAGTCGAGCTAAAATGGTATCAGCTACTGTTTTTTATCAATAATTCCATAGCATTCGTTATAGGAATTTGAGAAGTGAATGATTTAAACTGCTCTCTTTACTCCGGGAATAGGTACTTAACATAACTGGCACCTCCAGCTTGGGCTTTTAACGTGGAATAGATAGAGCGATGCTATATAAGGAGAAGCTTTAAATAGAGAACTTGCCTTCACACAAACCGCTTATGCTTCAGATATCTTAAGCTTTAATGACAGAAGTACTGAACCTGTTAATGATCATAGAAACCAACCTTAACAAAAAACAACTCTCTACAGGATTGGCTTCTTACTTCTTTTTTATAATGGGAACGCTTCATAGAAGCACTCCAGTTCCTCAGACAAGTGTGCCCGAGTGGGGGATATGTAAATTGGGTAAATCACAACTTAGAAAAGCACTTTATTTATGTTCTTGGTCGACAAAAAAATGTAATAAAAATTGCATTGAAATGTATGACAGATTGAAAGCCAAAGGAAAACCTGAGAAGGTTATAAAGGTTCCGATTGCTAATAAATGGATTAAATAAGCCTTTTCAGTTGTAAAAAAAGCAAAATCATTATGATAAAATACTTGCGAGTTAACACGGGTCATTGCGAATTCAAGTAGCAAAGTGTTGAATGAAGTAATCTTGATAATTACAAAAAAAATCAGGTCTCTAGATACTTTTTTAGTATGCTAATTGAAAATTATGCATTTTGATACATCCCTCATACTTCGGAATACTCAATGTACAATTTTTGTATCGAAGTGCATTTAAAAAAGTGCTCCGTTTCCGAATAGAATGATTGCGTCGCTCCTATCCTATTCGTCTTTGTTTTCTTTCTTTTGAAATATTTTTTTGAGTCCTTGGAATCGTTCTTTCTTATCCTTTTTCATTTCTGTTTTTTCTGTTTTGTCTTCTTTCTTTGGGAACCATTGTTTCCATTTCATTTGAAATTTACTCTCTTCTTTGTTTTCCTGTTTAGGTTCCTTTGTTTTATCCTTCTTTATTTTTTTTGGCTTTGGAATTTGAAGTTCTCCACTCTTATACTTTTCTATTTTTCTTTCTCCATTTTCATTGTAAAGGTTTACTTTGCCATTTTTCAGCCCAGCTTTATACTTTCCTTTTTCTTTCAGCTTTGCCTTTGCGTTAAAAATTTCATACACTCCATGCTTCTGACCTTCTTTAAAATTGAATACTTCTTTTTTAGCACCTGAAGGCAAGTAAGAGATAGCTTCTCCGTCTAAACGTCCTTCTTTCCATTGGTAAGTTTGTTCATATCCTCCTTCTTCTGTCCATGCTTTCCACTCTCCCGTTTTTAGGCCATTGGCAAAGCTTCCTTTCAAAATCAACTTCTCTTTTTTGAATAACTCGAATTTTCCATCTAATAAATTACCATGAAATCCTCCTAGGTTAGATTGGATTTTTCCTTTATAATACCAGTAGTATCGTTTAAAGTTATCTAATTCTATTTCTGTTGTAATTCGAGACACTTCTGCTAGAATAATCGAATCATTCTTTACAATTTTAATGTCCTTTCTTGTCGACACTTCATAGTTTTCTTGTCCTACTAATAAGCCAGAAGCAAAAAGAAGCATTGTCAGTATGCTTACTGCTTTTCTATATTCCTTCATTTTGAAATTACTTTTTGTTCATTCATGTATTCTAAAGAAATGTTTTCTTCCGAATAGTCCTTTACTGTTACTTTTTTCACTGTTTGCCCTTTCTTCACTAAAAAACTTCTACCTGCAATAGTTAATAAGCCTACTTCTTTATTGTTGCTACTTTTTACCTTTCCTCCATATTTAATAAATGGCCATTGGATCTCTTTTTTTTCAACTAGTGGAGTTGACTTCCTATTAGGTATTGTAGAATTTACTGTAGAATTTATCGATCGATTTAAATTCTTCAAAGAGCTTGAAACACGAAAAGGGTCTTCATAATCAAGCGCTAACTCGTATCGCACAGTTTCTTTTTCTACTACAGGTTTTATTAGTGTTTTTTGAGAAATATTTTGCAATACTTCATCAGGTGACATTCCGTTCATAATTTGATACGCAATCCCTCCCCAAACAACTAGCATTAGAGGAATCAAAAGATATAAATTTTTCTTATTGCTTTTCAACTATTGTGCTGTAAATGATCTATTCGTACTAAATACACTTTCATTATTAACGACATCAAAACTTTTGATTCTCCAAAAATAGCTACTGCCTACATTTAAACTAGAATCTATATAAGTGTTAGTTGTAATTCGATATTGAGCAGGGTTTGCAGATAAGGATCCTTCGTAGAGATACAAAATATCATAAGCCCAATTGTCATTGGCATCTACTCCACTTTGCCAAGTAAAAGTAATTACTGGGCCAATCGGAGGTGTCAGGCCATCTGCTGGAGTTTGTGGCGTTGGTGCAGAAGGACTTATTTGATCTATTTTAAAATTCGATTCTGAGAATTCTGTTTGACTTTCATTGTTAACTGCTTTAACCCTCCACGTGTACTTGTTGCTAGTTAATATTTTCCCAGTGTTGATGGTATTCGTTAGTGTTGTGTCTTGAAAAACAATGTTTCCATTTGCATTATTAATGACCTGCGTAATGTAGCTTTGTGCACTAAATAAACCTTCCCATCTAAGTGTTAAAGAAGAATCCTTGTATACACTATCTTTTAACGGAAATGTTATAATAACTGAACTTAAACTTATGTTCGTTGTGCTATCAATAGTAAACGATCGGACAACATAACTTGTGGAACTAACACTATTTAAAGCTCGTAAACTCCATTCATACTCTCCTGGGTTAAAGTTATAAGTAAACTGATTTCCCCGAATAAAGGTATCTACAGCAAAGCTAACGACACTGTCAAATCTTCCTCGAACTACCTCTAGTTGATAATCATCTGCTCCTTCTGAATAATCCCAGAAAAAATTAACAGTCGTATTTCCCGATTTAAATTGATCGGGCGGACTTAACACATTTAGCCCTTTTTTTGAGATGTCTTTTTCAATTACATCATCACAAGAAAACAAAAAAACAGCGAGAATTAATAAGCAACAATTTTTCATTTCTTAAACATTTATTGATTGTATATATAAGGTAAGAGAAAGACTCCTTTTCTTTGTTCTCGGCGATTCCTCAATGTTGAAATATGCCGAAGAAACTTTTCCGGATGTATTCATCTTTTCAAACTCATCCATCAGCATTACTAAATTTTTAAAAGTGCCTTGCAACACAATTGGCGATGTAGTCAATTCAAAATTTTCTTTATCCTGTATATAATACTCTGGAAAACTCTTTAAGCTTACATTGTATTTGCTCGAGAGTTCAGATATTTCATACAAGAGAGATTCTCTCATGTCTAACACACTGGAGTAAAGCATTTTTGTGCTTCCTTGCAGCTGCTTAAGTTCTGATTCTAGTTTTGCTATTTCCTTTGGAGCTCTTTCTATATTAATTAGTTGGTTTTCAATGTTTTCAATATTCTGACTCAAATCAAGAGTTTCTTGGAATGCTAGATTCCACGATATCATGAAAAAAAGTAAAGTTGACACCCATAGAATAATATTTTTCTTCTTAAAACTCATCTTACCTCCACTTGCAATTTAAATTTTGAAATTTCTTTTCTTTCTAACTTTTGAAAGTTCTTTATATTGATCGTTTTAATCCATTCTTCTTGTTTCAACAAAGTAATCCAGTCGTTTAACACTGTGCTGGATTTAGCAATTCCACTTATGTTGATTGTTTTAATGTCAAACTCAATGTCTTCTCCTTTTTCAATTTTACGTTTAGAGGGATTAATGTTCAACTCATTCCATGTAATCCCCTTAGGCTTGCTAGAGGCCAAACGATCGGCATAATAAGTGCTATTTGATGCTGAGATTAAATCTGTTTTCAAAAAAAACGTCTCTTTATTTTCTTTCTCTATTCTCAATTGATTCAGGCGATCCAACTGGTTTTTATTTAATTGTAATCGATCATTCAGCTGATTAAATTCTAACGAATAATCTTGGAAAAGGAAAAAGTTTATCAGTAGGGAACTAAGAAAAAAGGCCAAAATTACTTTCAGCCCTAAACTGAACATTTTTCTTTGAGTGAACTCTTCACGTTCATGCATTATGTTTTCAGAAAGTATACTTTCTCCGGTAGAAGCTAAAAAGTGATTAAACGCAACTGCATAAGCCAACAACCAGTATGATGGAATGAATTCATCTCCTAGTTTTACGTTCGAACTCTCTTCCTTAGAATCATTCCAACCTAAAAGTCTCCCTTCTACTATTTCAAGCTCTTTCGACTCGAAAACGATACGTTGATTTTCTATTATGCTCGTAATATTATTCACTCCTGAAGTTCCCAAGTTAACCTCAATTACCTGAAAACCCTCTGCTTTAAACTTCTTTAATAGCTCATCTAAAATTGACTTTCGAATGAATTGGATCCATGATTGTGAGGCTGTAATCGAAGCAGAATAAAAATATAATTCATCTGCTTTTATATTGGGTAAGCTTTTTTGAATTAAGTCTAGATCTGAGTCTCCTTCTTTATGACTACTTATTTTGCTGAGTACTCCCCTTCCTCTCACGTTCAAATAAACTGGTAGCTTATTGTCAAGATCTTTTGAAAATAATTCCTCTAGTCCATTCCCTTTTAACTTTTGCAACAATAGAACTTCGTTCTTCTTAAGACTGAGCTCTGTTAAAAAGAAATCCACCTCTCCTCTATCGGATAATTTAAGATCTATCCCATAAGCAGTATTGCCTTCAATAAAAGATGTTAATTTCTCCTTCAGCATTAGTAGATAACAGTAGGTTTGATAAAAATATTCAACTGAGAACTTGATTTAGATCTAGTTCTATTTCCAAAAATCCATTTCAGAACAGGAATTCTAGCAATTAACGGTAAGCCGGAACCAGAATCATTGGTTGACTTTTCTTCTAATCCACCAAGAAGAACAATTTCATTGTCTTTCACTCTAAGGATAGATGTAAAACTTCTAGTTACCTTTCCTGGAGGAGCATCCTCAGTAATTCTCTCTGTAAAATCAGATTGCTCAACAGATATTTCCATTGTAATTTGATCGTTACCGCTCACAAAAGGTTTAATTTTTATGGATAAATCTGCGTTAACAGCTACATAGGTTCTATTATTCTGCGTTTGAGGACTTAAACTTCCTTGAAATATACTTTGCTCATTTACATAGTATTCCGTGTTCCCAATTTTTAAATTAGCTTCATGACCGTTTAAGGTAGCCAGTTTTGGTGTCGACCTTACTTTTAAGATCCCATCTGTTTCTAAAGCCTTGATGCTCAGGTAAAAATTTGGGGTTACTTTTCCTAAGTTAATGGTACTTCCTTTGTTAATGCTACCAATTACATTGTTCAATGAACTTGAACTAAAATTAAAGCTTGCATCTGGTAATATTTGGCCGTTAGTAGCTGCCGAAGGCTCATTTCCCAAACCAGCCGTTATTCCAGTTGAAACGCTTCTATTTTTACGATAATCAACAATAATTACTTCAATAGCAATCATTGGCACTACCTGATCAATTTTTTCTAAAAAATGAACTAGATCTTGGATTTGTGGAACAGACCCACTAATTACCAAGCTATTCAAGTCTGGAAATTCCTTTAATTCTACTTCTTTTGTTAAATCAGATGGTATAAATGTTATTAAATCTTCTATTGACCTATTTTGTAGCTGAAATATAATCGTGTTTCTTAAGCCTTCTGCTTTTCGCTCTCCAATCAAATATACTCCGTTTGATTTTGAATAGGTATAGATTGTAGACTCAAACAAGTTAGACAATAAATCATCAAAAGTGCTAGACTGTAAATTGAGGGATTTGTTTCCTTGCAAATTAGCCATAAGGTAATAGTTCAGCTTTAACTCTGCTCCCAATGCTTTCACTATCTCATCAATTGAAATGTCTTCTGCTGATATTTCAATGTCATTTGGTCCATTTACTTTTAAGAATAAGCCTTCTTCTTTCTTTCTTTCGTATCTCTCATTTCTTATTTTAGATTTATTTTGGTTCGCCTTTTTAAGATCTTCTGAGTTTTCTGCTTTTCCTTTCTCCGATAAAAGGTAAAAGTTGTCTTCCGTCTCTACAAGCTCCAGATCATTTGCAAAAGCAAACTTTTCAATTGCATTTTTAAAGGGTACACCTTTAATGTAAACAGATACTTTCTTACTGGAAATTTGAGGGGCTAACACCACATTCTTACCTGAAACTTCTGTTATTTTCCTCACTACTTTACTTAAATCATCGTTGTTTAAGTCCAACAGTAGAAAATCTGTGCTTTTGAAGTACTGTACTATTATCGCCTTTTCTTTTACTTCTTCGATTTCTTGTGCAGGGGGATTGTATTTCCCAATGGACATGATGTTTCCTGTAAATTCAATATCTAATTGATACTTTTTTACTAAAAAAGTCAAAACATCTGCTACAGTTACATTTGAGAAATTATTGACAACCAATACGTCTAAACCTTTGTCAACACTAACGTTCAAATCATTGGTGTTTGCAATTCCCCTAATAAACTCATCGAGTGATGATCCATTAATTGAAAGTTCAACTAGATTACTTAAGCCTGGGTTATCTACGGCAATAATATCGAGCTGTGCTTTTATTTGATCAATCCTTCCTTGTGAAAAGCCCAAACTTCCATGAAGCATAAACAAGCTCAATAAAACAATCAATAGGTAGTTATTTTTCATTTAGTTCGTCATCAATAAATAATATACTTCTTCAATAGAACTTGCTCCTTTTGCCAATAATTCAAAGGCAATCTGATCTAAGCCTCTAATCCCTTTCTGCTCCAAATAGTCTGTTACGTTGTATTCTGATTCCCTAACCTTTGATGCTAGGTAATTATCAATGGGTATAATTTCATACAATGCTTTTCTTCCTGTATATCCTGTATAGTGACAACTTTCACATCCAACAGGTTCATATACTTCTTTGATGTCATAAGGTAATTCATATCCTAATGGTAATTCCGAGGAATTCAACTCCTTCTTTTGCTTACAATTGTTGCACAATAAACGCACAAGTCTTTGAGACGCGGTTACGTTTAATGTTCCTGCCAATAAATAAGGCGGCACTCCCATATCTACCAATCGGGAAATAGTTCCCCATGCTGAATTAGTATGGATAGTTGATAGGACTAAATGCCCTGTTAAGGCCGCTCTTATGGCCATTTTTGCCGTTTCTCCATCTCGAATCTCTCCTAGCATAATAATATCAGGATCTTGTCTTAAAAACGATTTTAAAGCACTTGAAAAAGTGAGTCCAATTTGCTCCTTCAATTGAACTTGGTTAATTCCTTCTAAAGTATATTCAATTGGATCTTCAATTGTAACAATGTTTGTTTTTTCATCGTTGAGTTCCTTCAAGGTAGCATAAAGTGTTGTTGTTTTACCTGACCCTGTTGGCCCACTAATTAATACAATTCCGTGCCCCTTCTTCACTCCTTCTAAATAGTTCAACAATTGAGTTTCTTCAAAGCCCAATGCATTAATATTTATATCTGTAGCATCTCTACTCAAGAGCCTCAATACAATCTTTTCTCCATGAAGTGTTGGTAAAACCGAAACCCGAATATCAAAGTTCTTCCCATCTTCAGAAAAAGATATCCTTCCATCTTGAGGCAATCTTTTTTCCGCAATATCGAGATTCGCTCTAATCTTTAACTTGTTAATAATTGCGGGATATTCATCTTTATGGATGATGTATTTTTCAATGAGTTTTCCATCTATTCTCAACCTTACACGACACTTTTCTTCGTAAATTTCTATGTGAATATCACTAGACTCAAGTCGCTCTGCTTCTGAAATTAGTTCAAGAACAAAGTCATCGTTGGAATAACTTAAAACAGTATCCTTTTGTTGCTTCTTTTTACTTCTTCGATATAGGCGGCTAAGTGTTTGTTGTAAAATTTCTGTTTCTAACGATTCTAATTCTACTGTTCTGCCAAAAACCAGTTCTAGTTCTTCTTGTACTCCAACAGAATTTACCTTGCTGTCCAAGTAAAAGGTCACTTTTTCGGTGCTTACTTTTTTAGGAATAATACGGTAATGCCATGCCTGATCAGCAGACAAAAATTGCTGATATTCAACTTTTATATCTATAAATTCTTGATTAATCATAAAAGTATTGAATTCATCCATTCATCATTTCGCATAAAATCAATCGACATTAAACGGCTTGAAGTACTCAATAGAAATAATATTCCCGACATTATTCCTGCAAGGGGGATGTTTCTTTCTTGCATTTTAGTTTTGAAAACGACAGCAATAATAGCACTAAGCAAAAGGGAGAAAGTGAAAAAGAGAATAAAGCTTGGGAGGTTAAATATAAAGGCACAAACAACAAAAAATAAAATATCGCCCAGTCCTATTTTGGAATCGACAATATTTACTAAAGAAGATTCCTTTATAGAGAAATAGATGGTTATCACCAATAAGTTAACGACAATAAATAATAGATTTAATAAGAAAGAGTTTAGTATTTCATCTATTAGTTGATCCGAATACACTAAATAAGCGATTAGTGTAACAGGTAAAATCCACCATGAGATTGACCGCTGCTTAAAATCTTGAAAAACAATAACACCAAGACTAATTAGGAAAATAATGAAGGGGAATAATTTCATGAATTAGTCTTTAGTTACTTCTTTTAATTTCTGATCCTGATCAATTTCCCAAATATTATAAATTCCATCTCCATCGAAATCTGTTACTGAAGTTGCTGTTATTTTAAAGCGATTATTTGTTGCTTCTTGAATTTCTATTTTATAATTTCCTGACCCACCATCGCTTACTAGGGTGGCGTGTTCAAAGTCAATTTCGTTAAAATCTGTAGAATACTTTGAATTCATATAGAAAAATGTTTTTTCTAAGGTATAAATGTGTTTCAGCTGCAATTGTGCTTCAGTACTCTTTGCTTTAGCTATTAAAGGCATCAACTTCGGTAACGCTAATAGAATTAAAATCCCGACAATAATTAGGACAACAAGTAGTTCGGTGATGGTAAATGCTTTCAACTTCATAAGTAAAAAAAATAGGATAGCAAATCTAAAGATTATGTTTTGTTTATTGAATACCTGAGCCTAATTCGAAAAGAGGTAAATACATGGCAATTAATATAATCCCAACAAAGAATCCGATAAAGATAATTAAGAATGGTTCTAAGAGGCTACTTATGGTTTTTGAGCTATTTTCTGTTTCACTATCATATTGACTTTGTATTTGTTCAAAAACAATAGTTAACTTATTTACTTCTTCTGCCACTTTCACCAATGAGACCATCCTTTTCGGGAAAATAGAATGCTTGCTCATCGATTCATATAACAAGGAGCCTTTTAGAATATCTTTCTCCATCTGAATAAGTGCCTCTTCTAAAGGATAGAACTTCATCATTTTTCTAACCAATAACATAGAGCTCACTAAAGGGTTATTCACCCTGATTAATAGGCTCATAGAATGGCAGAATCGTGATAGGTAAGTTTTCGAAGTAATGTCTCCTAAAATTGGTGTTTTCAAAACCACAATGGTTAGATACTTCCTAAACCAATCTTTCTTTCGCTGACTAAAAATAAATACCACAATACCTGCAATAATTAAGAGTATAATTAATCCATAAGCTTGCAACGATTCTGATAAATCCAATACTCTTTGAGTTAAATAAGGCAACTCTCCTCCAAATCGCTTAAAAGCATCTTCAAATATGGGCACAATAAAACTCAACATAAAAACAACTGCCAGCATCGCCGTTACCAGTACAATCACAGGATAAGAAAAGGCACTGACCATTTTACGCTTAAACTCTAATCTTCCTTCATAAAAATTGGCTAAATCCTCCAGAATTGTTATAATAGTACCACTTTCTTCTCCAATCTTTATACTATAATATTCATATTCAGAAAAGTAAGCAGTTTTTTTTAACCCTTCGGAAAAGGTTAATCCCTTAATAATATTATCAAAAACTTCTTGTAATATATTCTTTGTCTTTATATTTTTTTCTCCATCAATACTTAACTCAATACTCATTCTGATGTCAATTCCTGCAGATAAAAGTAAACTCAGGTCTTTATAGAATCGAAATTTCTTTTTATCAGAAAGGCTTTTTGAAAGAGAAAGGTCAGTACTTAAGAGTTCTGATAAACTTCTAGTCTTCTTTTTAAGAGAAGAATCGATGTTATCTGCTTGATTATTTTTAAGCTCTTGTATATTAATTCCCACAGGACAGTAAAATTAAAAAAGGATCGGCTACATTCAACTTCTTGTAAGCCTCAATTCCATCTTCTGTAAAGGTAATTGAATTCGTTTCTAAAATAGCTATAGTATTAATAGAATAAGGCATATTCCTTATTGATCTGTACAATTACTTTACCTTTTAAACAGGGGGCTTTTTGTTTGATTTATAAAAAAAGAAGCTTCTATGTTAATTCTTGGGCGTATATAGTGTTTTTGTTTGTTTTTGGTTATTTCTAATAGTATTGAATTTAAAACGAATGATTGTTCATTGATCTGCTGCTGCACCAAAACAGAATCAAACTGAAAAACCAGTTCTTGATTCATCTCTGATCGAGTAATCTCTTTTTCTGTAAATCGATATTGAATGCCTCCTCTGTTACTTCTTATCACTCCTCTACTTTTTGAAGACCAGTCATGATAACGACTAAAATCATGCTTTAGTAAAAAGCGTAATTCTTGAGTTTGTTCTATGTAATTAAGATTTTCGTTTCTTAATCTTAAGACTTTACTAACTATTTCAATGGAATGATATCCAATAGTTGTTACTATAGCTGAAATGGCTAAAGCAATGGTTAATTCAGTTATCGTAAAGGCCTTAATCTTCATCAGCTTCATTTATTAGAATGATTCTCTTTATTGTATATAGTACCTCTTCTTTTTGAAGCACCAATAATTGAACGGCAAAAGCACTCTCTATTCTTTCATAATTATCTACTAGTACTGATACTTCTAACTCCCTGATTCGAAAAGAATGATTCTCTAATTTGTGCTTCCCTTCTTCCAATTCCATTAGATACTGTTCCGTAACCAAAACAGCTTCTTGCTTTAAATTTTGCCCTATAGACACCTGATTGAACACAATAAAGCAGATACCAAAGCTAACACTTATCAAAATTAGTGATACAATAGTTTCTACTAAAGTAAAGGCTTTTAATCGATGTTTATTTAATCTAACCATTTTGCTATTCCCCTTATTCTTTGAGATGTTTTGATTTGAATTCCCAAATATTCTTGAGGCATTTCTTCTGCATTAATCACACCATCTAGTAAGTGATTTTCGTAAATCGAAGAGCTTGTTTTTAGAATAAATTTCTCACAAGTAATACTTCCTTTTACCTTTCCTCTCAATTCTACTTTGTCAAAGCTATAAACATTACCTGTTAGTTCTGCTGCCTCTTTTATACTCACAACTCCTTTGTTTGTATAGTTATCTGTACCATATAAGATCACTTCTCCTGCAATTTTTGCCGACTCTTGAATTATAATAGCCGAACGTTCTCTTTTCGACTCTAATAAAATGGAAGAAGGGTAGTATAATTCAGAATAGGCGCCAATAATAATAGTATCAGAAGCAATTAAATGAATAGATCCTTTGAAGTTGGCTGCAAGTTCTATTCGAGGAGCTATTAGTAAAATATCTTCTGCGAAAACCGTACCCTCTAAATAAATACTTTCTTCAGACTTTACTATAATTCTCCCCTTCAATTTTCCATCGTACAAATAGATTCTCTCGGGTGAATAATAACAAAGCGTACTGTCTTGAAAGCTTTGCTGACTTTCTAATACTCCTTCTGATGCTACATCGTTGTATGAAACTACCTTGTGAGCCTCTTTGGGAATCCCGTCCAATAAAATGCGATCTAAATAGTCTTTTAAGGGATCATTTAAGTCGGGAATCTTATTTTCACTTGTTGTTTTAGTTCCGTTTATTAAGTCTTTACCTGAATAGCTTTTCCCTTCTATGTATGCTCTTTTAAGTCCTCTTTGGGGAATAAAAGAATTCCCAATAACCCTTGCATCTCCGCACAAAGATAAGGGATGGTTATTGTCTGCTAAATACAAAGCAAAGGGTGTTTCATTTTTATACCCTAAGAGAACGGATTCTTGAAAAGAAGATTGACGAAAACTCGTTTTTGCTGTTGCTAGATAAAAGCCTCCCCAATGCTCTAATTGAAGTTGTATGGCTTGTTCATCTCTTGAAAAAAGATATGTTTTATCAGGATCAAAATCTTTAATCTCCTGTGTTCGCAACAAATTCATTGCTGAATGAACCCGCTCAATTGCCTCTATCCGGCCTTCATACTGTGCCATTCGTAATTTCTGGTAATAGGAATACAAGACAAAAGAGGTCGCAATCGACCCAATAATGAGCGATATAAAAATAGCATACAAAAGAGATCCGGCTTTAAGCATAATTTAGCAATTCAATGCTGACTTAAAACTAGGCTCAAAAATTCAATTTTGTGAATTTCCCATATTAAAAAAACTGGAATTACTTTTATTGGTCTCAAAAAGAGTTAAAACTATGCCCTTTCAGTGCATCTAGCTTTAGCTTTTAAAAATAGTAGTTTTATTGAGTATCTGAGCAACGCAATAATGCTCATAGTGTATCGAGATTAACAACTCATATAGTTTGGAGTTATCGAAGTAGAATCTCCTCACTTGAAAAATACTACTAGGGTCCTCATTTTTGAGCTATTGGATATGGTTGTTGAGGTACGTAATAGAACAGATGAAAGGGTAAATGAATATCTAGAGCACTAAAGAAAGCCATCTGATAATTCAGAAAATGCATTTTTTATTGAGAATTAATGAGGCGATCGACATCTAGTCACTTCGAATGAAAACTATTGTACTTTCAGTCCATGGTGGGTTATTCCCAAATTAATCTAAGTTCTCTATTTATGGTCTTTGAATATTGCGAATACAGTTAATAATACGATTCGGATGTCAAAGTATACTGTCCAATTGTTGACGTAGAAACGATCTAATCGTACTCTATTTTGTAACAAAGCAAAGTCATCAATTTCACCTCTAAAGCCTTTAATCTGAGCTAAGCCTGTTATTCCTGGTTTAATCGCATGGCGATTCATAAAATTCCCTACTAAATTGCTGTATTCTTCAGTATGCTTCAACATATGAGGTCTGGGGCCCACAATACTCATTTGTCCTTTTATTACATTGATAAATTGTGGTAATTCATCCAATGATGTTTTTCTTAGAAAGGCCCCAATTTTTGTAATTCTTGGGTCGTTTTGTGTTGCTTGCAAGTTGTCTGCCTCTGAATTTGGACGCATGCTTCTAAATTTATAACAATTGAATCCTTTGTTGTTTATTCCAGACCTTTTCTGCTTAAAGAATACTGGCCCTTTGGAACTTAGTTTCACTGCTATTGCCAAAATTGGAAACAGCCAACTAAATAATAAAATTGTAAGCAATAAAGAGAATATTAAATCAAAACTTCTTTTGATCAGTGCATTGTACTGATCATCTAAAGGAGTAAGTGCAATTTTTAACACAGTTGTTTGATTGTATCTGCTTAGGTTTAACTTTCTTGCGCTAACCTTCTTCCAATCAAAAATTAACCGAAGGCGAATAAATCGATTATCACAGAAGTTAGAAATTACCTCAATATCATTTTCAGTATAATTAGAAAGAGGAATAAAAATTTCAGAAATTGGGTTAACATTATTAATCCTTTCAAGTTCTTCCAATTGAACTCCTTTGGCCTCAAGTTCAATAATTTGCTGTGTTTCAGTAGAAATATTACTCTTTAAAAAATCTGATACTTCTGATAAATTATTTTTACTCCCGAAAAGTACAATTGAGTTTTGCTTCGTTTTTTTGGCTATTCTCCATTGTGAGATCCAGTAGGTAGTTTTTCTGCCAACTAATAATAGAACAGCAAAACTTAGATAGGTACTCAATAGAAATATCCTTGAATAAAATGTTTTGATAAGCCCATTAAAAGCAATTGTGATTAAAAACTGAAGAACAATAGCAGTAGTTACTGCAAATACATAGCGGTTCTTACTCACAAAGGACTGAAGGGAATAAATTTTTTGGGAATTAGAGATAAAGAGCCAAGTAATGTTGATGAATAACAATAGACTTGCATATTCATTGTCAATGAAAGAAAAACTCAACTTTTCCTCTAAGCCTAAAAGCTCTGACAAATAAAATCTAAAGTATATTCCTAAGAAAAAGGCAATATTTAACCCTACTAGGTCTATTACTCTATAATAGAGTGATAGAAGATATTCATGATTTTTATACACTAATGTTGCTTTCTTTCGGCTAATTTAAGGAATAAGTCCTCATAGCTCTGAATGATAATTTCCCAAGCATATTGTTTTTCTATTTTACTGCGATTTAATCGAATGTATTCTTTTTCAAGTTCAGGCCCTATGGGAGTATCCATAATTTTTTTAACATCCTCTACTGAAGAGAAATAGTACGCTTCTGATTCTAATATGGCTTTATTAAATATATTATCATGAGCAACAATAAACGCAGAAGATGCCATTGCTTCCAATAATGAAGGGTTGGTGCCTCCAACGGAATGACCATGAAAATATAAGTTAGAATAATGTCTTAGATTATTCAATACAAGTAAATCATAAATCCCTCCTAAAAATTGAATATTGGGTTTTGATTTATATTTATTTACCAAATATTTACCAAATTCATTTTCAGTTTTCCCCACGACTAAAAACGTTCGTTGGTTCGCTGCAGAAACAACTCCATCTAGAATAATCTCTATATTATTTTCAGGTTCCATTCTAGCAATCAGCATATTGTAAGACCCTTTAGACACGTTATACCGTTCTAATATTGAAAGGTCTGGTGTCGAAAACAAATCTGAGCCATAGGCAATAAAGGTAGAATCTAATTGATATTTGTCTTTTAAATAGGACTGTATTCCTTTAGAGTCAGCAACCAAATGATTAGAACTTTCTACTGCCCACTTCTCTGCTTTTTTTAAGAACCCTTGAACTGGAGAGCTAAATTTAGTTCGTTTCCATTCTAGCCCATCCATATTGGTAACTACAATCGACTTTCGAGGTAATAAGCTTTTCCAAATAGAACTACTTGTGTACCCTAACTGAAGAAGTATATCAAAGTTCTGCTTTCGGGCATTCATGATGCAGTTAAAATCATATAAAAACTGACCTGTTGTTCCTATTTTATCTTCCCAATCTTTACAGTGTTGAAGCCTAACCCCATTCCATTCTTTTTTTTGATATGGATGATCGGAAGAATTGTAAACCACCACCTCATGCCCTCTTTTCACCAATCCAACCGAAAGGTATTCTGCAAACTGCTCGAACCCTCCATAATGATTTGGTATCCCCCTAGTTCCGAGTATCCCTATCTTCATTTAAATATGGTTTAAGTTGTAAAAGAAGGAGTAAGAAGAATATAAAAAATACAATTCCTTTGTTTCGTTCGATAATAGACTCCGTCATTTGAAAAATAACGAAACCAATTAAAAATGCTGCTAAAAGAAAGTTTTTCTTCTCAATGGCAGCCATTAAGAAACTAAAATGAAGCATTATGTATAGCCCTAAGCCAATCAAGCCTAGCTCAGCCAAAACTTGAACAAACTGATTGTGGATGTTATAATTTTCATACCAAGGGTTCAAGCCATTTTTATAGAACTCTTTATTAATAATAGCTCTACGATCTCCAGGGGAATATCCTAAAATCATTGTACCTTCATCTAACATTTTGTTTACTACTACATACCAAAAGGTAATGCGCATGGAGGTTCCATTAAATTTAGGAATATCTTCTGCAACTATTAATTCTCCACGTTTAATCTTTTCTAGGTTTTCCATCCCATTCAGTTGTGCTAACTCCGCAATACGATTCTTAACCGCCGGAACTTTAGAGATTCCAAATACTGAGACAACTCCAATTAACAGTACGATGCTGACTTCTTTCCATCCAACTTTTTGTTTGATGGCACGAATTAGAAAGCCAATAATTAAGAAAAAGCTTGTTACTACCAATACATTTTTAGAAGCCGAAATCAGCAATCCAACAAGCGATAAGACAATGCTTATTATCAAAAGAAATTTCTCTGTATTCTTTAATTCGTTCTTTTGAAAAAGAAAGGCAGTTATTAATATGGATAGGAAAATGTAATACGAGTAAAAAACTGCATGAAATGCCAGAGAGCTTGTAAAATCATGATAGGTTAATAAGCTGCCTTCTGTAAAATAATGTGAGATAGACTGAACCAGCAAAACAATGGTACAAAGTGCCATCGAATATACATACGCCTTTAACCAAAAAAGAAACTGCTGATAACTTGGCCTTAGATCAAATAAGATTAAAGGAAAGATCAGCAAACTTAGCTTGCTTTCCACATTCTTAATCCCATAGCTTATGTCTGTTGTATAAAACAAAGAGATGATTTGCCAAACAAAAAATCCTAAAAACGAAAAAAAGATCCATTTCTCATACCTACTTTCAAAATTGAACGACGGTTTACGTTTCGTTACTATTTTCTGAATAATCCAAAATACAAGTAAGGCAACAATCCCTAAATTAGAAACCTTGTAAGGTAGTGGAAATGAAATTGCAATAAAAAGTATACTGAAATGTATTCCTCTGCTTAAATATTGGTTTAACTTGCTCATTTCCGATTAGAAGATTTGTAAATCTACCTTTAATAGAATAGCTAGCATCAGGTCTCAGTTATTTTTTATCCACTATAGCTCTTCAATAAGTTTTACTTGCCAATACTAAACTCTTTGCTTGTTCAATTTCCATTTAGATTGAATCAACTTTAGGATAGAAATTTCATTCCCAAAGTGGGTCCTAATGTATTTCCAACGCTGCCATATTTCCATAAGAGAACTAATCTTAGAAAAGAAATAAGACTTATTTATTTCATGAGAGCCTACTACATTTGATTGATGTTGCCTATAATAAACCGTTTTTTCTAAGCTATAACCAATAACTCCATAATAAGATGCATGCATTGTTAGCCAATGGTCGTGTTGAAATAAAGGAGCCTTTATTGGGTGCAATCTATGAATTAAAGCCTTTGTAAAAATCATAGTGCAGCCTGCAGCTATGCTTTGGGTAAAAGAATGGTATGGAGTAGCGCTCCACTCTGGGTTTAATTTTTGCTGTTCGAAAAAAGAAGGATATAATTCCGTCATGTTTTCATTTACAATCTTCATGTCAGTATAGTGCAATGCTAGAGGGTTTTGTTTTTCTAGGCTTTGGATTGCATTAAAAGCGTTTTGAACTTTTTCAGTAACCCAAACATCATCCTGGTCACAGAACATAATGTATGGAGAATCTACAAAGTGTAGCATAGATATAAAGCTGCTACTTGCGTCTCCTCCCTTTCCTCCGGAAACAAACTTTATTCGATTTGCATGTTTAGTACAATATTCTTCAATAATTGCCTCTGTTCCATCTGATGATCCATCATCGCGAATTAAGAGCTGCCAATTGCGGTAGCTTTGGTTTACAATACTATCCAATTGTTCCCTTAAAAACCTTGATCCATTGTAGGTAGAAAGTAAAATTTGAATGAGAGGCTTATCCATAAAGTCTCTTTACAAATTGAATTAGAAACCATGGTGAAGTATAATGAATTCCCAATTTTGTCGCTTTTAATTTTGCCCAAAAGTACATCATTAACTTTTCTCCTTTGCTGTCTGAAACCTCAGAGATTCCCTTCAAATATAATCCAAATCTAAACTTGACAGAAGAAAGAGTCCTTTCTTCATGCTCAGACAGGCTATGCTCTATAGTTAAAGGAATATGTTGTGCTTTAATTGATGTCTTAGAAAGCTCTCGAAAAAAGTAAACATCACTCCAATCCAAAGGAAGCTTCTCATTAAAATTCACATTCTCTAAATGAGCCAACGGAAGCAATGATCCTGCATTAATCGCCAATTGTCTTCCTAGTTGTAAATTCCCTTCTTTTATGGAGTCTCCATAATGACTTTTCCCATTGAAAAAATAAAATGGAGAGATCTTTCTTCCTGCGGAAGTTAGACTTGGTAATATTAGTTGATTGGGAAAATTTACTGCCGCCGTTGTATATGTTTCTAAAGCAATTTTAGGAAAATTAGAATCACTGTCCAATAGCAATAAGTGACTTGCTGAAATGCCTTTAGCCCATTTAATCGCTTCATTATATGCTTTACTTACTCCAGGGTTGTTTGAATTATGTATATAGCTTATATTTTTCTCTACTAAAGCTTGTGCATTAGGGCTATTATCATAAACCATATAAGGAATGTTTGCCCCTTCTAGAAGTGTACGATAAGTTTCTGTGTCTTTTAGAAATTGTTGGTAAACAACTATTACGGCGACAATTTTTATTCCTACTGCCATTACTTCATCAGTTTGAGACTCATAAAAGGTTTCATCAATAAATTCCCCACCTTGTTTGCAGTACTCTCTTCTATAAATTTATACTCAAAACTTTCTGTCGGATCTACAAAATAAGTGGCATATAGGTCTTTGTGTTTGTCCCAAATTTGTCTTCTTAATAGCTTAAAATCTTTCTGTTTTAAAGAGCTATTTCTACTTTCCTTTCTAATTCTATACCGAAATAGTGGCTCTTCTATTGTTGCTACTTTTCCACCATCTTTTAAAAGGTTAATCCAATATTCCCAATCTTCAAAGCCTAAAATAAAGTCGGCATCAAAGCCTCCTATTCTTTCCCAATCTTCTCTTTTAAATAGAGAAGTGACAACCATTAAATTGCGTGCAAGGAGCACAGAAAAATCATAGCTTGGAAATTTTATTGTTCCTGACTTTTTACCAAACAATTCTACTTGCGTTCTCACAACAGAAACTGTGGAATCTTTTTGCATTTGCTCTATACATTTTTCAACAAATGGAGGCTTAATTATATCGTCAGAATCAAGTGCTAGAATATACTCTCCTTTTGCTTTTTTAATTGCTACATTTCTTGCAGCAGCTACTCCAGTTCTTCCGGTATAGAGCACCTTGTATTTCTCTTGAATTTCTTTTAAATAGGCAATGGTATGTTCGTCATCTGAACTGTTATCAACAATAATTAGCTCAATATTTTCATAGGTTTGCTTGTTAACAGAAGCTATGGTTTCAGGTAAATATGCCCCTGAATTATAAACCGGAATAACAATGCTTACTAATGGTTTCAAACTATTTTTTTTTAAGTATTGATTTTACAAAGAAAATGGAATTCCCCTTCAAATCCCCTTTAATGTATTTTGAAAGGCGTGATTTTTTGAAAAAAGAAATTGCTTTTATCCCTAATCCACTTCCCTGACAGTATCTTCTAAAGAAAAAACCACAGTAATAATTAAAAATATCTTCAGAATAAGTCATCGATTTTTGATTTACAGAAACGAGATTTAATAACCAGTCTTCTGTAACTTGAAGATCGTTCTCGTTTGCTTTAGTAGGGCCATGCACTAAATTTGAATGATCATCGAGCTCCTTTGATGTCGGAATTACCGTTAAAGCTTGTAACGCTCTTTCTTGAATTTTTTTTATAGCAGAAAGTTGTTCAAGCCTTTTTATACTGCTAATATTTTGGTCATGAATTCTATATTCAACAAGTTTATCGTTTAAATTCCCAATATGCCCGAGTTGACACAGTTGAGAAAAAAATTGATAATCTTCTGCTGGAGCAAAACCTTCCATATATCGAAGTGTTTTTGCCTGATCTGCTCTCATCATTACAGAAGAGTTAATAAAATAATTACTGAATAATAGTAATGCTTTAAGATGCTCATTCGGTATGTTTCTTTTTACCGATGCAATCTTCTTCCCTTTTTCATTAATGTGAATACAGGCAGATCCTAGAAGAACATATTCTAAATTTCTCTCTAAGAAAGTTACCTGTTTCTCTAATCGATCTGAACTTGCAATGTCATCACTATCTAAATTAGCAATGTATTTTCCTCTAGCACACTCAAGTCCTTTGTTCCTCGTAAAAACTAATCCCTTATTCGTTTCATTATCAGACAAACGTAAACGCTTATCTTTCTTTAAAAATTCCTTAATTATTTGTGACGTTTGATCAGTAGAACCGTCATTTATTATAATTAGTTCCCAATTTCGATACGTTTGATTAATAATTGATAAGATCGATTCCGAAATATATTTTTCTGCATTATATGCAGGCATGATTACACTTACCAATGGAGCTTCTGAATTCATCTCTTCACAAATTCTAATGTCAACTCTTGATGAGCACTGTTATTTAATATGCCTTTGTATTTTTCGAATTCAATACGATATCCTGACAACCATTTATTGTTCAACTCTTCAATCGTCATTTCTCCAGAAATGTTATTGTTCTCTAGTTGCACCTTATTGCAAGGGTTATTGACAATAATAGATTCTTCATAACAAAGACCAACTCTATTCTCAAATAAAGGATTCATTAATTGAAGGGCTTCTTCAAAAGAATTTGGTGCTTTAAATTCGAGTTCACCCACAATAATTTTTAGCTCATTGAAGTCAAATAAATGTCCATCAACTGAAAGCGGGTAGGCCCAATCTAGTTCAGAATTTCTATAAGACCAACTCATCATGTCAGGGTATTTCTTTGATTTATTGAACTTTGGTAGACCCTGTTCTTTTTGCAAAGTGTATGCAAAGCTTAAATGCTTCCCCATCCTTAAACTCGCAACGTATTTTTTTGTATCAATTGAGGTAAACGTATTAAGATCTAAAGGGTTCTTAAAAACCAAATCATCTACTAAAAACAAGATCTTAGAAGCCGAAATTCGATCAAAGACTCTCACTAGATCATTCCTGAAAGATTGCTCTTCATTAAATTCAACGTTTTTGTCTTTGTAACTTGAAATAAGTTCTTTGTATCCATTTTTAAATTCCTCTGCCGAAGCATGATATAAGATATAAACAGGAATTGTATTCTTGCAAAAATGAAAATAACTTCTCAATAATGCATCTAATTGCATTGCTCTATCTTTTGAAAAAATCACTATAACAGCACTAGAGTCATTAGAAAAAGAGGTATGTTGTTCTATCTTCCGGTTTAATTCGGAGAATTTACGAAACCTATGATTATCGTATTTATTACGAATGCCTATTGCAGCTAGTGCTTTTTTAATTAGGCTTTTCATCTTAAGAACTTTTCTTTTTCAATTCAAAGATTCCACAAGCATAATTGAAATTGTACTTGTGCTTTACTGAATCTTGATCTAATTCTGCGTTCTCAAAAAAGTCTCCTTCATCATTTACATAAGAAAACCTTTCTACTTGATAATTTTCTTCGAAAATAGAGAGAAGGTATTCAACAGAAAACACACGATGTGCATTAAACTCTATACGCTGTCTCCCAATTGGGGTTGAAAAGTAAAAAGTACCACCGACTTCCAATAATTTAGTAATGTTTTCTATCGCCTTTAAGTATCCAAAATAGTCAATAGGGTCACCATATCTACCCAATCCGAAATGCTCAATAACATGCAAAGATGAAATCGAGTCATATTTCCCTACTAGGTCGGCAGGAAGAACCATCAGGTCTGCCTGTCTAAATGAAATATTTTCAATATCGATATTTTGAGGTCGAATATCCATAACCTCTATTTCTCTATAACAAGCAACATGAGCAACAAATCCATCTGTTCTAGAGCCAATGTCTAAATGTTGCTTTGGGCTTGCTTTAAAAATTCTTCTGGCTACATATAAATCTTGATGAAAGTAATGCCCCGTCATATTTCCTGAAGATTCTGTTCTCTCATCAAGTATGGGTTTCTTCTCTCCTAAAGGGAAGGTATTATCTTGCCCTTTTTGCTTTAGCAGTTCCTTTAAATCTTTTTTATAGAATGAGAGGCCTTTAATGCTTCTTTTAAATTTATACACATCAAAACCAAACAAATAAGCTTTGGAAATGTATTTTCTTAATCTTTCTTTCATAGCATTCGTACTTAATAAATAGGATACTTAACAGGCATAAATTAGCTTACTCTTCTCCTCTTTAATAGGTAACACTAATTGTATCCGAAGCAACATTAATTTTAGCATTTGGTCGGTTTTCCAAAATATATGCTTTTAACTCTTCTAACTTAGGGTAATCTTCGGTTCCATTAAATAATCTAGCATCGTCAATTAGCAGGCAATGGGGCAAAGTTGAACTAAATATTGCTCTTAATTCTTCATAAATAGGAGACATTTTTTCTCCCATTGCAGTATTGGCTCCAGAATAATGACCATCTAACCAAAATACTGCAGGAGTGCTTAGTTGCTTAATTAACTTATGCATTACTTCTCCGCTATCTCCATTCAATAACTTTACTTTCGGCTCATCATTAAACAATACTTGTGCATTCTCCCAAAACTCCTTACTCAACTCTATGGAATAAATGGTGTCAAAGTTTTTTAATTGAGATAGGATCATATCTCCCATAAACGTTCCAGTCTCTACTAATACGGTATAATTTGTTTGTTTTTGAAACTGTGTAACAGTTCTTACCTTTATTGCATGTGGGGGTGGTAATAGCTTATCTGATTCTTCCCATTTTATAATGTTTCTCTCATCTATCTTCTTTTGATAGCTCTTTTTTCTATTTACTGGCAAAAGGCTCTTCATCCACCTTTCTGCTCTACTATTGTACCTGCTCATGAAATGCTTTTATTGCCAAAAATACAAATCTAATAGCTGTTAACCTGAATTCGGTTATTCTTAAGGATTCGAGAATTACCTGTTTAATATTTTAAAAATCTCCTTATCGAGGAAAGGTTAAACGGAGATAAAATTAGTTCTAATTGAGAGTGATTATCTTTCAAAGCTAAAATTAAGAAGGTAGAAACAAAGTTTGAAACCATAGAAGCTATTGCTGCACCAATGATTCCCATTTTAGGAATCAACCATAAATTGAGGCCAATATTTAATCCAAGGCCAATGATGCTTTTAAAAAAGATGAACTTTTTTAGATTTCGAACAATCAAATAGCTCCCAGTCGCCATTCCTATAAAAACAAAATAGAAGCCTAGTCCAATAATTTGTAAAACCTCTCCTGAACCTTCATAAGCCTCTCCGTACAACAGATTCATTACCCAAGGCCCAAAAAACCAAACTCCGATTGTAAAAATGAGAGCCAAATAAGTCACAATGCTATACAGTTGCTTTAAACTCGCTTTAAATTCAAGCCCATTTTTCTTATAATTCTGAGTAAGAACTGGTAAAAATGATGAAACTAAAACAGCGGGTAATAAGGTAAACAGTTCATAAATTCGAATTGCAATGGAGTAAATTCCATTTTCTTGTTCCCCCAGAATCTCAGTTACCATAATTTGATCTATTTTATAATAGATTACTATTACCAATGCACTGATCGAAAAAACCAAAGAATCTTTTAATAATGCCTTTGCCAATTCCCAATCAAACGTTTTTAATTTTAACTGGATTGGGGATTTTTTAAGGGAATAAATCAAGCCTATTGCTCCAAGGCCAAAATCTATTGTTGAAGAAGCCACGAACCAAATCAATGGAGCTCCAGATTGAACAAGGTACAGTTTGTAAAGAGAGACCAATACGAAAGCAATCATGCGGGCTATTACAGATTTTTTCTGCTCTAGTTTTGATTGATAATAATAGTCTATTACATCTAATGATTGAAACAGATAACCGGAGGTTAGAATAAAAATAAGAGGGATAAGGTAACTTGAAAAACCTTTGAAAAACCCCATGAAAAGAACTGCAAATACAATTCCTAGGGTAGCCCCAATAAATTTTAGAACAATAGAGGTATTCAACAGTTTTTCCTCCTCGCCCGATCTATTTACAAATTCTCTTGGTCCAATGTATTCCAAGCCTAAAGAAGGGAAAACGATAAAAAAAGTAAATATGGCTATGCAATAATTCCAGATGCCCATTTTTTCGGGACCTAAATATCTCGCCACCAAAACACCAACAAACAAGCCAACAAATAATCGAACTAACTTATCTATGAACAGCCACATAGAGTTCCCTAAAAGCTTTCTGCCAATCTTATCTATTAGCCTTTTAATCATTCTGTTTATCTTGCTTTATTTTAAAGCTAAACTACTTCAAATTTTGATTCTTTAACGAGGGAGTAGGCTTCATGTTCAATTTGATTTAAAAAAACACACTTTTGCACGGTATTTGAATAATGCCTCTTATGAGAAATCTAGTCCTGCTTAATCTTTTGGTTTTTATAAGCGCTCCAATCTTTGCTCAAACACAAATGAGTCAGCAGTCTTTTGACTTAGGAGAAATTTCACTTTTAAATGAGGATGTCGTAGACCTAAGTGTAAAAAACCTTACTTCGAAAGATATTTTTATTCTTAGAATAGATTCCGAAGAAAATACAAGCATCAAGTATACTTCGAAAACTTTAGCCGTTGGTCGTCCACAAACAATTCGAATCAAGTTGAACCCAAGTCGCAAAGGGAAAACGAATAAGACAGTTAAAGTTTACCTCAGCAGTAATTCAGATCCAATAGAATTGAATTTTTCTGCGAATATTAAGGCAATTCCAAAAGACAATAAACAAGCTTGTCCCGACTTTAGAAATATTCCCACTCAGAGCAGTGCTCCACAAAAAGTAGCGGGAATTAGAAAAAAATTCTACGTGACTCTTTATGATGAAATCTCTGAAGAAAACCACATTGCAGAAAATAGAGCTACCATCGTTACTACGAAAGCTGTTACTCGTACTGAAACAGCCATAAAACCCCCTTCAAAAATCAAAGGGAAAAAAGTTAGAAAAACTCCTGAGGAAAGAAGAAACAGCCCTTCGTTGGGAAAAATATTGTTTGGTAAGCAAGATTTACCTGAAGTAGCAAGCGTAGAAAAAGATACTATTTCAAAAGAAATAATCGTTGAAAAAGAAGAACCAGAGGTTTTAGTATCAAAAGAGGTCACATCAAAGTCGGTTCCTGTTGACTCCTTGCTTTTAGATGATCGTTTTAAGCCCAACAACATTGTTTTCTTAATTGATGCTTCTACTTCTATGAAGCAGGAAGAGAAAATGGACATTCTAAAAGAAGCAATGATTACTTTATTAGAACCTCTAAGGTCAATAGACTATATCTCGATTGTAACGTATTCAGGAGAAGCAAAAGTTGTATTGGCTCCGACGTCAGGGGATAAAAAAGAAGCCATTGCTGAACAGATCAGAAATTTAAATACAGATGGTAGTACAAATGCGGTAAAAGGGATTAAAAAAGCAATTGTCGTAGGAAAAGGGAACTTTATTGATGGGGGAAATAATCAAATATTCCTTGCTTCTGATGGAGCATTTGATATCGGGGAGAGGAATCAAAGTTTAAGAAGAAAGATAGAGTCTACTGCTAGAGAGGGGTTGACGATTACTGTTTTGGGAATCAAAAATGATAATTGGACCAACAAATCGTTAAAAGAAATAGCAGAGCTTGGAAAAGGAGATCTAATCAGAATTAAAAGTATGACCGGAGCCTCTAAGGTATTAAAAGAGGTGAAAAAGAAAGCTGCTCGTTAATCATTTTTTCATCAAATAGGAAGCTTTTGGATAAACCTTGGCTTCGAATTTGTTGTTTTTTAAATCACTTTCTGTCGTATAATTCTGAATCAGCAGGGACAAAAAAGCTGTCGCCAAAGCTATACTAAATGATATAGCTGTTCGTTTTACTGTATTTTGATTTCCCATGATTAGATTAATATACCTTTAAGAGACAAATATCCCTATTTGGTTATTCATACACGGTTAAATCTACGTTACTTTTACAAAAAAAGTTTTTATAAAATGGGAGAAGGCTCGAAAAAGAAGAGAATTGCTCTTCTTGGATCTACAGGATCTATTGGTAGACAAGCACTTGACGTTGTGAGGCAAAATTCGGATAAGTTTGAAATTGAGGTGCTTACCGCTTATTCAAATGACGAATTATTGCTTGAACAAGCCTTAGAGTTCAAGCCTAATACAGTGGTTATTGTAGATGAATCTAAGTATGAAAACCTTTCTGAACGATTATGGAAAGAAGGTATTAAGACCTATACAGGAGAAAGTTCCTTAGAAGATGTGGTTCGAATGGAAGATGTAGACTTGGTACTAACCGCATTGGTTGGATATTCTGGTTTAAAACCAACCATTGCTGCCATAGAAGCGAAGAAAGCAATAGCTCTCGCTAACAAAGAGACTCTTGTTGTTGCAGGAGATCTCATTACTGATTTAGCCAACAAGAATAGAGTTCCTCTTTTACCAGTAGATTCAGAGCATTCTGCAATTTTTCAGTGCTTAGCAGGAGAATTTCACAATAAAATAGAAAAAATATACCTTACTGCTTCTGGTGGCCCCTTTAGAGGCTGGACAACCGAGCAACTCGCGCAAGTAACAAAGGAAAAAGCGCTAAAACACCCAAATTGGGAAATGGGAGCTAAAATAACGATTGATTCTGCCACTCTCATGAATAAAGGTTTAGAAGTAATCGAGGCAAAATGGCTTTTTCAATTAGAAAGTAGTCAGATCGATACTATTGTTCACCCTCAATCTATTATCCACTCGATTGTTCAATTTGATGATGGAAGTATGAAAGCTCAGATGGGCTTACCTGATATGAAACTTCCGATTCAGTATGCTATGGCTTATCCCACTAGAATCAAATCTGACTTTCCCCGATTCAATTTTATGGATTACCCACAATTGACTTTTGAAAAAGCTGATATAGAAACCTTTAAAAACCTAGGTTTAGCATACCAAGCTCTTGACTTAGGAGGTACAGCAGCCTGTGCACTCAATGCTGCAAACGAGATAACTAACGCTGCTTTTTTGCAAGATAAAATTAAATTTTTGCAAATTGCCGAAATAAATGAGAGGGTAATGAATACTGCCTCTTTTGTAAAAAAGCCAAGTCTAGAAGATTATGTCAGTTGTAACTCTGAAGCAAGAAGATTAGCCGTTGAACTTCTCTGATATAATTCTTGTTAAAGCTTTTACAAGAGCAACTCCACAACTTTTATTAATGATTACCTTTGCCCCTTAATTTTTTTGAATGGAAATTCTTATCCAAGCTGCACAGCTTCTCTTGAGCTTATCGATTTTAGTGATCCTACATGAATTAGGTCATTTTATTCCTGCTAAACTTTTTAAAACTCGAGTTGAAAAGTTTTACCTCTTTTTCGATCCATGGTTCTCTCTTTTTAAGTTTAAAAAGGGGGATACTGAGTACGGTATTGGCTGGTTACCTTTAGGTGGATATGTTAAGATTTCGGGAATGATTGACGAGTCTATGGATAAGGAGCAGATGAAAAAGCCTGCTCAACCATGGGAGTTTAGATCTAAACC
>JAESST010000087.1 GCA_016763995.1 Flavobacteriales bacterium
GTATTTGCCATCTTCTCCACTAATTAATCCCATTGCAATACCTGAAACTGGCTTCTTCAATTTAACACCTGCATCCATCAAGGCTAAAGAGCCTCCACAAACTGATGCCATAGAAGAAGAGCCGTTAGATTCAAGAATGTCAGAAACAACTCTAATCGTATAAGGATTTTCTGTTCCAGTTGGAATCATTGGCTTCAAAGCTCTCATAGCTAAGTTACCGTGACCAATTTCTCTTCTACCTGGACCTCTGTTTGGTCTAGCTTCTCCAGTTGAGAAAGAAGGGAAGTTGTAATGTAAAATGAATTTTTCAGAGTCTGTGATTAGAGCTCTGTCAACTCTTTGCTCGTCCATTTTGCTACCTAAAGTAACAGAAACTAACGATTGGGTTTCGCCTCTTGTAAATATAGCTGAACCATGAGATCCTGGTAAGTAATCAATTTCACTCCAGATAGGTCTGATTTCAGTTGTTTTTCTACCATCTAAACGAATCTTCTCGTTTAAAACTACATCTCTTACTGCTGCTTTTTGAACTTTACCGAAGTATTGTTTCAATAAGAATCCATTTGATTTAACAAAATCTTCATCTAAAGTTGCGATAAAATCATCTTTTACTGCTTTAAAATCTGCGCCTCTTTGATATTTGTCGGCCATTCCTTTTTTGGCAATGGCAAAACATCTATCGTAAGAGAAATCATAAATGTTTTTCTTTAAGTCTTCATCAGACTTTTCGTGATTGTATTCTCTTTTGGGTTGAGATTTTTCAACTTTAGCAGCTAAGTCATTTTGCAGTTTACACTGCTCTTGAATAGTTTTGTGAGCAACTTTGATTCCTTCTAACATTTCTGCTTCAGAAACCTCTAGCATTTCACCTTCTACCATTACTACGCTTTCCATAGTACCTGCAATCATCAAATCGATGTCTGCAGTGTTTAATTCATCTAAGTTTGGATTAATTCTCCAAGCTCCATCAATTCTTGCAACTCTAACTTCAGAAGTAGCTTCCTGAAAAGGAATGTCTGAAACCATAATTGCAGCTGAAGCAGCTAAACATGCTAAAGAATCTGTTGCTACATTTTCTTCAGCAGAGATTAATGAAATCGTTACGATTGTGCTTGCGTGAAAATCAGAAGGAAAAAGTGGTCTTAGAGCTCTATCAACTAACCTTGATACTAGTACTTCGCCATCTGATGGCCTGTTTTCTCTTTTTAAGAATCCACCTGGGAATCTTCCGATTGCAGAAAATTTCTCTCTGTAATCTACCATCAAAGGTAAAAAATCGACGTCTTCGCCAGCTGATTTCTCAGCAACGACTGTTGCTAAAAGCATCGTGTTGCCCATTTTTAAGACGATTTAACCGTCTGCTTGCTTAGCTAACTTTCCTGTTTCTAAGCTAATTTCCCGCCCATCGGGAAGTGTCATTGTCTGTGTTATTGCGTTTTGTGACATTGTCTACAATTTAATATAAATAGTAAGGGGGAACTGTTTCAAACGTTCCCCCTTTATTGAAATTTTATTTAGTAAAAACTAAAAAGCTTTGCTGAATCATTATTTTCTGATTCCTAACTCTTTAATTAATTCTCTATATTTTAAGATATCCTTGTTTTTCAAGTAATCTAATAATTTTCTTCTTTTACCTACCAACGTTACTAGAGCTCTTTCAGTCGCAAAATCTTTCTGATTTTGTTTCAAGTGTAGAGTAAGGTGATTAATTCTTTCAGTGAAAAGGGCAGCTTGTCCCTCTGTTGAACCAGTATCGGTTTTTCCTTTTCCGAATTTTTCGAAGATAGATTCTTTATTTTCAGTGCTAAGCGTCATGTCTTATTTTCCTATAAAATTTGAGGGTGCAAATGTAAAAAAAAAATGCTTTAGTTTTCATCCTTTTTAAACATTCTTAATAGTTTGGCCATTTTAGTTTTTAGATCTTTTCGTTCTACGATAAAATCCAGAAACCCATGTTCTAACAAGAATTCAGATCGTTGGAATCCTTCTGGTAAATCTTTCCCAATGGTTTCTTTCACAATTCTTGGTCCTGCAAATCCAATTAAGGCTTTTGGCTCAGAGAAGTTTAGGTCTCCTAGCATCGCAAAAGAAGCAGTTACTCCACCTGTAGTTGGATCTGTTAAAAACGAGAAGTAAGGCAATTTGGCCTCTGCTAATTGTGTCAATTTAGCCGAAGTTTTTGCCATTTGCATTAATGAAAATGCAGCTTCCATCATTCTTGCGCCTCCAGATTTAGAAATCATCATGAAAGGAATCTTGTTCTTGATTGAATAATCGATCGCACGAGCGATCTTTTCACCAACAACAGAACCCATTGAACCGCCAATAAAACTAAAGTCCATTGCAGCAATCATCAATCGATGACCTTCAATTGTTCCATGTGCTGTTCTACAAGCATCTGTCAATTTTGTTTTCTTTTGAGTAGCTACAATTCTGTCTTTGTAGTTCTTAGTGTCAGTAAATCCTAATGGATCTCCTGAACTCAATTTCTTATTGGTCTCTGAATATTTCTGATCGTCAAAAATGATGTCAAAATAGTTTTCAGCGCTTACTCTTTCATGATGATTACACTCTTGGCAAACCCATAGGTTTTCAATATGATCATCTTGAGGAACAACAGAGCTACATCCAGGACACTTGTACCACAAGCCTTCTGGCGTCTCTTTTTTCTCCTTGGTAGGAGTTAAAATTCCGTGTTTTATTCTTTTAAACCAACCCATAATAAGGATGTTTTTAAGTTAAGCGATGCTTATTTCTTTAGCTAAATAAACATCTTGAATAGCATTTAATAAGTTAATTCCTTCTTTCATTGGTTTCTGAAACGCTTTCCTTCCTGAAATTAAGCCATGTCCTCCAGCTCTTTTGTTGATAACAGCAGTAGTCACAGCATCAGCCAAATCAGAATCTCCGGTAGAAGCTCCACCTGAATTGATAAGCCCTGCTCGTCCCATATAACAGTTAGCTATTTGGTAACGACACAAATCAATCGGGTTATCTGAACTTAGTTCAGAGTATACCTTAGGATGTGTTTTTGCAAAATTAATGGCATTGAAGCCTCCATTATTTGTTGGAAGTTTTTGCTTAATAATATCAGCTTGAATAGTTACTCCTAAATGATTCGCTTGTGCAGTAATATCTGTTGAAGTATGGAAATCTACTCCATCTTTTTTGAAATCACTGTTTCTAAGGTAGCACCATAGAATAGTTGCCATTCCTAATTCATGCGCTCTTTCAAAAGCCTGTGAAATTTCAATAATTTGTCTGTTGCTATCTTCAGAACCAAAATAAATCGTTGCTCCAACAGCTGTTGCTCCTAAATTCCATGCTTCTTCAACAGAACCAAAAGAGATTTGAGAATAAGTGTTAGGATAAGTCAACAACTCATTGTGGTTTAATTTTACCACAAATGGTATTTTGTGAGCGTATTTTCTAGAAACAGAAGCCAATACACCAAAAGTAGAAGCAACTGCATTACAGCCTCCTTCAATTGCCAATTTAACGATGTTTTCAGGGTCGAAATAAATAGGGTTAGGTGCAAAAGAAGCACCTGCTGTGTGCTCGATTCCTTGATCAACTGGAAGTATTGATACGTAACCTGTATTAGCTAATCTACCATTAGCATAAAGTGCTTGTACGCTTTTTAATACTTGGTTATTTCTATTCGTATCCTTGAAAATTCGATCAACAAAATCTCCACCTGGTAGGTGAATTGTGTCTTTTGGAATAGTGGTACAAGTGTGATTTAACAAGGCATCTTTCTGTGCTCCTAATAATTCTTCAATGTTGTTGATAGACATATATAATCAATGTTAAAAAAGAGGCACAAAGCTAATAAAATTCGAGGGAGTATTAAACTCTTCTTTTGATTTAAGTTGGTTAATATTATGCCCCTCATAATATTTTAGTGAGAATGAGAGTTTGCTTTTATATTATCTTAAACTTGGTCTTTTATGAGTTTATATATGCTCAGGAAATTGTAAGGCAAAGGAAGGTTAATCAGTCGATTAATGGTAAGAAGCAAGGGCCTTGGATTGAGCTATAAAAGTTGGGAGATACCCTAGCACTAAGGAATTATATGAATGATGAATTGGATGGGATCTGGTTATACTATTGTGAACATGGTTTTGTAGAATCTAAGGTTCAATGGGAAAAAGAAGTTTGTAAGAAGATAATTCACTTTTACTATAATGAGACTGTCTCGGTAATTCTTGAGTTCTCTTCTGGGATTTCAGAAATAGAACACAGAAGTTTTTAATGGATATTTGATGAATGTTTAGAGAAGCAACTAAATACAATAAAGATAAAAACATCTTTCACAAAGGATATGTGAAGATGAGTTTTCGTGGGTTAATTACTTATTTTCCTTCTTCTTCTCGAGCTAAGAAGAAGATGCTCACAAATTATTGGGAAGATTCATTTCTAGATAGCATAATCGCTTATGAAGATTACGGGAACAATGAACTAAAAGGACTTTGTCAAACCTTGAAAGAATCAAGTAGTCTTCAATTGTATTTTGATCCTAATAAGCTGAGCCATTATGTCAATTTTTCACCAGAAGGTGAAATTTTTGAGGCTTATTATGAATACAATTCTCAGTATCCTTATGAACATGACATAAGTCAATTTTTTGTCAATGGAATGAAAATAGGGATGGTACATCAATTAAATGAGAAGAATACAAAACATAAGTGTAGGTATTATCATCCGAATGGTAGACAAGGATATTATGGTAATTATTCTAAAGGAAAGCGAATAGGGGCAGTGGCATTATTTTGTTCCTAATGGGAGGTTTATGAGAACGGATTTCCTAAACGGGAAAGAAGAGGTTGTGAAAATTAAAACTTTAAAGAGAGTATATTTTGGACATGAATTGGATGACTACAAACCTTAAAATGGATATCCAATTCCCAAATTCAAGTTAGTTTGCCTCCACTGAGGACTTAATTGATTTGGATCTTCAACTGAAGGATCTTTTAATTTTGTGGCTGCGTCAAAACGTAAAATGAAGAAGCTAAAATTGAGACGTATACCTGCGCCAAATCCGACAGCTGTTCCATTCCATAATTCTCCAAGCGAATATCGAGTTTCCTTTCGACTTCCTGTTTGCCTGTAATTCCAAATATTTCCAGCATCTACAAA
>JAESST010000088.1 GCA_016763995.1 Flavobacteriales bacterium
AATTGATTCAATCCCCATAGAAAAAAATACCTTCAATAATCGGTCGAGCTCAACACTCGCTCTAATGAACCGAAGCCTTACTTCGCATCATTAGAGCTTAATTGTTGGCAATAGTTATTTTTCCGATTGTGTTTTCTCAAGTTCTATTGCTAAATCAATTGCTTTATCTTTTTTGTTTTTCAAGTCAGCTGATAATTGGTCCAAAAAAATGTCTTTGTTTATTGAATATTCCAATTGATAATCTGCCGAAATTCCAATATTCTCGTAATTCTTGCCATTTAGATCTTGATAAACTTCATTAGATAACTCGTATTCCCAACCGTTTGGAAGTTCTTTATCTAAAGTCGAAGAAAAAATTCCTTCAGTTGTCGAGCCAATTCTTTTGAAATTGGTATTAGCCAAAGATGCTAAAACAAGAATTTCGGAAGCACTTGCTGTCAAATTGCTTGTTAGTAAATATACGTTTCCATTAAAATGATTTTTTGACGGAATAATTTTAAATTTTTGGGGATTTGCAAAACCTTTTTCTATTCTTGCTTTTTTTGTGTAAGCCAATTTTTCCTTATCTGAGAAGTGGTTTAAAATGTCAAGAGCAACTGCGTCTTTTCCACCACCATTAAAACGTAAATCCAAAATATAGCTTTTCGCTTCTGGCAAGTCTTTAATAATTGAATTCAATATTTTGTTGATACCGTCAACTTCGTCTTGCCTTTGTAATTCATCTTTCCTGTTCTCTGCTTTTTTCCAATATTGATCATAGAAATTTCTCAAATCTAAACCTTTCTCCAAGTCATAGTCCGCTAACATTAGCATAGAATTGATTTGAATGTAGCCTACATTTTCTTTGATCAGTCCGTAACGAATCATTCCTGCATTGTAATTGCGTAAACTGTCAACATAAAATTCTGCAATTTCTTTATTGAGGTTAAATTCGTCCAATTTAGAATACTTTTCTTCTTGTTCTTCTATTTGATTTTTATACTTGTTTTCAATTTTTTCGGGTGCTTCCATTTTGACGTGTCCATCATTTAGAAGTGCAATCATTTCCCTAAAGATTGTATAAAGCTCTATATCTGTCGCGTTCTCGTTTACTTTAGGTTCATATTCTTTATAGACTTCGTTCCAATTAATGTCTTTAATATCAAAAGATGCGTAATGGTCATTGAATGTGTCCCAAAACACCTGAAAGTTATTTTTTGGGTCGTTATTTAATTTGTTTGAAGTTTTACAGAGATGGGGTAATTTCTCTAATCTCGTAAACAGCCAATCATCATTTCCGTGCTGAATTGTTAATGTGTCTTTTGAATAGTTTTTGACTTTTCCAAAATCTAAAATATGTTCCTTAAAAGATAAATGACAATCTTGCTTTGAAATATTATAAACGCTTATAATTGTGTCATTTAGTACGATAATGTTTCCATATCCAATTTGTTTCCAAATTCCATCTGGTTTTACTTTTTTGTTTGATGCTTTTTCGTTGCACGAACACAAAACACAAAACAATATAAAGGCGGATAAAATTTTAATATTTCTCACTCAGTTTTTTGGTTTGGGTTAATTAGTGCCAACATCCGAATAAACGTAATGGCGTTTATTTCCATTCTATATTTCGAGTTAAATAAAAGTAGTAAAAATTACTTTATAAGCTGAATGCGAGAAAATTAATTAAGATTTTGCCTGTTCTTCTTTCTCAATTCCCAAATAAAATAAGCTAGTACTAAAACATATTCCAGTCCTAGTAAGTATAGAATTTCTTGAAACTATGGATTGGAATAAGCCCGATCGGAAACGGAAAAACTTGATTCGATTAGGAATTGATTAAGGACAGGCTTACACCGAAGCTTCAGCGCCAGTATGTGAGGGCTGCTTACTGAGCCTTTCGAACTCCGGCTAAAATAGTTGGAGCCATCTATTCGATTGGCAACAGTTTATTTTTTATAAACACCACTTTTTAGTTCCAATTCCCCACTTTTTAAGTGTCCTAGGAGATTCATTAGTTTTGGCTTAGTCGTTTCGCCCATAAGAACGTTTAATCCCATTTTTGGTGGCCCAAATTCTTTCAATCTAGCAACGAGTGCATTGAAAAAATCAATTCCGGTTTGGGTTTGGTCATTAGATTGCTCTTTAGTTAAACCAAATTGCGTTAAAAAGTCATGCATGTCAGTTTCTTTGAAAAGGAAACTCATGTTTGATGTACTTGCCCATGGCATAGGGTAATTGACTTCTCCATCTCCTTTTTTTAAGATGTCATAATAAAGAAAACGCCCCTCTGGTTTAAGAACTCGGCTTATTTCTGAATAGAGTTTTTTCTTATCTGGAATGTTCATTTGCACATGTTGCGTCCAAACGACATCAAAGGTATTATCGTCAAATGGAAGGCTTGTAGCATCTCCTTGAACAAATGAAGTTCTACTATCTAACTTTACAAGTTTAGAAAGTTCCTTTGCTGTTCTTATATATTCGTTACTAAGGTCGATTCCTGTAGCTTGACAATTATATTCGTCAGCAAGCATTCGACATGGGCCTCCAAGTCCACAGCCTACGTCTAAGACTGTAGCACCTTCTAGATTTATACTTTCAGCAAGCTCTTTCGATACAGCTGCTCCTCTTACATGAAACTCGTCAGCTCCAGCAATGTCAGATCTTTTTACTTTATTAAGATCAATGCCTTGCTCTTTGAGACGATTAATAATGTCTTCATAAAGCTCTTCCTTGAGGTAGTGGTTTTCTATATTTTGATTTAAGTTTTCCATTCTGTTTGGTTTATTGTTGCCAACGTCTGAATAAATTTCGTTTTAATGCAGTTTATTTTTTGTTGTAAGCTGTTTTTGTTTAGTAAGGCTTTTGCTTATCTGCCATAATTGTTTGGCTACACTCAAATCGTTAGAGTATTTTGATGAATCAGCCATTTTTTTATTGGCAAAATACTTACCACTTATTCCTTTTACTTCGGATGAACTTGCTAAATAAAGCGGTGTTTCTGCTCCTTTTTCAGGTGAGCTATAAAGTAGTTTACCTATGAAATTGAATCCTCCATTTCTGCCATTGTATGCTTGTAATAACTTCGTTGTAATCACGCCCGGGTGTACGCAATTTGCGGTTAAACTTGTTCCTTGAAGCTGACGAGCCAATTCATAGGTAAATAAAATATTACACAATTTGGTTCGCTGATAAACTTCCTTTGGTTTGTATGTTTGTTCAGACTGTAGGTCATCGAAATTAATACTTGCTGCTTGATGAGCATTAGAGGAAATATTAATAATTCGAGCAGAATCGCTCTTCTTTAGCGAATCTAAAAGTAGTTCAGTTAATAGAAATGGTGCTAAATGATTAAGAGCAAACTGGGTCTCCAATCCATCTTCA
>JAESST010000089.1 GCA_016763995.1 Flavobacteriales bacterium
ATAGCGAGTGATTCAACCCTAGCTCCACCCCCATAAACTCTTAATTAATAGACTAATGAATTAACATAATATTAAAATTATTAGATTCGTAATTAACTTTCCCCTTCTTCTAGCTGAAAAATCTCTTCTACGCTTGTATCAAATATTTTGGCCAAACGAAGCGCTAACAGTGCTGAAGGAACATATTTACCTAATTCTATTGCATTAATCGTTTGCCTACTAACCTGAGACAATTTAGCAAGCTTAGCCTGAGTGATGTCATTCTTTGCTCGTTCTACTTTTATACTATTCTTCATGACCAAGAGCTTTTTTTTGCTTTCTAACCATTAACGCAAATATGGTACTAAAGATGAGCAAGAAACTAAATAATTGTGAGATCATTACATATAGGAATAAGCCGCCGTAAGTCATAAAGTTTAATAACAAGAGTAAAGCCGAATTCCAAACAATTGCTTGCACCATAGCCTCTAATCTTAACTGCTTACTAAATTCATCTTCCCCTTTTATTTTGGCAAATGCAATAAAATAGGTTCCTAGTAACATCATTGTCAGCAAAACCTCATTACTTAGATCATTCTTAATCCAATGAACAAAGGCAAAGCCAACAGACTCTCCATTTTCTATAAAATCTTGATCGAAGAATGCAGGTACTTTGAAAACAAACGTTCCACTCGGCTCTTTAAAAATACTCATGTCACCAAAAGAAATTTCAGGGTTATAAATAAATATCGCGATAGAAGGAATAATAAAGGCCAAGCCTAAAAACCGAAACCACCTTGGTAATAACTTTAATGTATTCATGTCAATTAATTTTTACCAAATGTAAAGTATTTTTTACATAATGTAAAATATTCTTTCTTAAAAAAACAAAAAAAGAGCCATATTACTTTGAGTAATATGGCTCTTTTGCAAGAAATCTAAAGTAAATTAATGGCTTATCAGAAAGACAATAACTCTTTCATTTTTTGAGCTACTTTCTCTGCATTAGGAATCATGGTCTGTTCTAAAATTGTATTCAATGGTATAGCAGGTAAACTTTCAGAACCCATAGCCATTACTGGAGCTTCTAGACTGGTAAAACACTGTTCTTGTATCAATCCTGCCAAGTTTCTTGCAAAGGAATTTTGAATAGCATCCTCAGTTAAAACTAAGCATCTGTTATGCTTCTTAACCGAATCAAACACTGTTTGCTCATCCAAAGGATTTAAGGTCCTTAAATCGACTATTTCGATCTTTCCGTCAAATTCTTTAGATGCATTCAACGCCCAGTGAACTCCCATTCCATAGGTAATTACCGTCATTGAATTCCCACTATCAATACATTCTTGTTTTGCTTCTTGAACGATCCTAGCTTTTCCAAAAGGAACAACATAGTCAGCCGAAGGTTCAATTGTTTTAGCAGCCAAGGTTCCTGGAACTTTACTCCAATACAAGCCTTTATGCTCAAATATAACTACAGGATTAGGATCGTGATATGCCGCCTTCATCAAACCTTTTAAATCTGCTCCATTTGATGGATAAGCTATTTTAATTCCTTTGATGTTTGCAATGATTGTTTCGACACTTGAAGAATGATATGGCCCTCCACTACCATAAGCGCCAATAGGAACTCTTAAAATCATGCTTGCAGGGTATTTCCCGTTTGATAAATAATAAGATCGGCTTAATTCAGTATACAATTGATTGATTCCCGGAAAAATATAATCTGCAAACTGTACTTCTACGATTGGTTTTAACCCCACTGCTGCCATTCCTACAGTAGAACCAACAATAAATGCTTCTTGAATGGGCGTGTTAAATACTCTATCATCTCCGAACTTTTGAGCCAAAGTAGCAGCCTCTCTAAATACACCACCTAATCTAGCCCCAACATCTTGTCCGTACAACAAACACTCTTTGTTCTCTGTCATTAACTCCTCTACCGCATGCAAAGCACAATCTACCATTACAACCTCTTCTCCTTCCTTCGGAGCACGTTCTCCTAATTCTTCTTGAATTGCAGTAGGCGCATAGTCATGTGTGAATAAATCTTCGGGAGAAGGATCTTCAGCTGCTGAAGCCTTTTCGTAATCAGCTTCTACCTTTTTCCTACTTGCTTTTTCTATCGTTACAATATCTTTCTCGCTAAATCCATTTTCTAGGAGTTGCGCTTTTAACACCGGATAAGGGTCTCTTGTTCTTTGTTCTTCTAAATCATCTCTATACCATTCCATCCTCACGCCTGATGTATGGTGATTCAACAAGGGAACTTTTGCATGAATCAATACAGGACGACGTTCTTCCCTAATAATTTTAATGGCTTTCTCTACTGTTTCATAAGATTCAGAGAAATCGCTTCCATTGATACTAAACGCCTCTACTCCATGAAAGCCTTTGATGTATTCAAATGCATTCTGCGCTCTTGTCTCTTCAGCATTTGCTGAAATATCCCATTCATTGTCTTGAACTAAATACAAAATTGGTAATTGACGCAAAGCAGCCATTTGGAAGGCCTCAGCTACTTCTCCTTCTGTAACAGACGCGTCACCAAGAGAACGGACCACCAAGGGCTTATTTTTAGTTTCTAAGCCCATTTGATCTTTATACTGCATTCCTAATGCCGCTCCTGTAGCAGGAATAGCTTGCATACCGGTTGCCGAAGATTGGTGAGGTATTTTAGGCTTATCGTCATCTTTCAAACTTGGATGAGCATAATAAGTTCTACCTCCAGAAAATGGGTCCTCTTTCTTCGCCAATAGCTGTAGCATTAAATCATAAGGCTGCATACCAATGCTGAGCAACATAGAATCATCTCTATAATACGGATAAGCATAGTCGAAATGCTCTAATTGTAACCCAAGTGCAATTTGTATTGCTTCGTGCCCTCTTGAGGTGGCATGAACATATTTTGAAACTACCTTAAAATTTTCTTCATAGAACTCAGCCATGCTCTTTGCTGTAGACATAATTTCAAATGCCCTCTTCCATGTTTTTTTATTGATTTTTACCATGTTTTATATTCTTTTGATTTTTGCCTACTTCGACTATCGCTCAGTATGACAAAAATTCAACATTCGTAATTCGTAATTAAATAATTCTATCGGCGTCAAATTCTTCTAAAAAGTCTCCAATCCTAGCTAGGAAAGAGCCTCCAAGATTTCCATCTACCACCCTATGGTCAAAGGATAAGGATAGATATATCATGTGACGAATTGCAATCACATCACCTATATCGGTTTCTACTACCATCGGACGCTTCTTAATCGACCCTGTTGCTAGAATAGCTACTTCAGGTTGATTAATAATTGGAGTTCCCATTAAGTTCCTAAAAGTTCCAACATTACTGATCGTAAAGGTGCTTCCTGAAATCTCATCTGCTTTTAGCTTATTGTTTCGCGCTTTATAAACCAAATCGTTTACTTCCGTAGCTAAGCCCAATAAGTTTTTACGGTCTGCATTCCTAATCACAGGCACAATTAAGTTCCCGTTAGGAAGCGCTGCAGCCAAACCAATGTTTAAATCGCTCTTCTTTATAATTTTATTCCCATCAACAGATACATTAATCAGTGGAAATTCTTGCAATGCCTTTACAACCGCCTCCACAAAAATTGGAGTGTAAGTAATCTTCTGACCATACTTCTTTGAAAAC
>JAESST010000090.1 GCA_016763995.1 Flavobacteriales bacterium
AAGGAGAAATCATGTTTGTTCCCGAAATGCCAATGGAATACTGATATACGCCTCCAACAGGCTTTTTGGAACGAACACAATAGATTAAATTACTGGTAGAGTAGAGCCCACGTTGCACTAGTCCAACGCTTAGTGCAGGACCCCATACTAAAGTGTCTGTTCCATAAAAAGATTGGATTTCAGGATTTCTTGAGGCGAGCTTGATTCGTTGATTTGCAACATGGAGGAAGTTTGCTTTAGCAACTGAGGGAGATGAAGCTTGAGTGATAGAGTCGTTGGCACAGTCGGCCAACCATGCATAGAAAAATTGTTTTTGTTCTTCTGTAGCCAAGGGGGAAGTGACTACATCTGGAGGAGTGACGCCCGGAATTTTGTCTTTGATTTTCTTAGTATCTAATAGAGAGCAGCCAAGTAAGAGCAGGCTTAAACTGAATAAAAGCAAGCTTGTTTTTAATAAGGAAATTTTCATAGAATTGGTTTTATCGGTTAAGATTGCTAATCTAATTCAAATTGTAATACCATGAAACAGGTACAAATACCTGTTTTTTGAGTTTTTTTAGTGGGCTTTCGAGGGGCTTTGAGGGAGAGGGAGCTGCTTTTTAGAGCTAGGGGGGATCGATACTCCTTATTGGGAACATCGAAGACCAGTGTGAAAGCACATCGAGTATTGTCTCAATAAGATTGCTTCGTGCCTCGCAATGTGCTTTTAACCGTCATTGCGAGTGACGGTAGGAGCGCGTCAATCTTTCTATTTGGAAACGAGTATTGTATTATCAAGATTGTTTCATTCAATGCTTCACTAATTGAGTTCGCAATGACTTTTACCGTCATCGTGAGTGATGTCGAATCTTTCTTTTCGTTTTCATCAACAAGATTGCTTCGTTCCTCGCAATGACTTTCTAACCGTCATTCGTAATTAGTAATTAACAGATTCGAAATTATTCATTATTGAGATACCATTTTACCCCATGTGTTAAAAATGATACATCAATAGTAGAGTTACTCTAACTTGTTAAATTTCTGTTAAACAAGCTGTTTGATACAATAAAATGCACGATTTCTATGTCTTTATAATGTAACCCTTGCAAGGCACACACAATTAATACAGTATTCATTTAAACTTAAAAAATATGATTAAGTATAAAATAATCCCACGGAAAAATCCGTCAGACAGAAGCTTGGCTGCGAAGTTCTATGTATCGCCTATCCACTCAGGAGTTGTAGATCTCGATCGCTTGTCAGAATTGATTAGTGACGGTAGCACTCTAAGGGAGGGAGACATACATAATGTGCTCTTGGGCATGGTAATCGCCATTAGCCAGCAATTGGCAGATGGCAGGTTGGTAAAACTCGGAAAGTTGGGCAGCTTTAGTATAAGCCTCAACTCTGAAGGAGCAGAGAAAGAAGAAGAAGCCGGAGCGCAACTGATTAAGCGAGCGAAAATTCGTTACCGCCCCTCTGCTAGGTTGAAAGATTTACTAAAAACGTTGCACTTTGGAAAGTATAAAGCCAAGTAACGCATATGATCTAGAATCAGTTTAAGTCCCTTGTCACAATTCTACGACAAGGGGCTTTTTTTATTCGAAAAAACTTGATTTCTTACACCTGTTTGATGCTTCATATACAGGTGTTGGGCATTCATCTTCTACTGATAAGAACTTGTTTCTACAGGTGTACGACCATAGCCAAAGACGTGTAAGAGAATCTTCTTACACGTCTTTGGTTATTTGAACAAGGAAATGTGTTAAAAGTAAGACGTAGGATAGCCAATTAAACTGTTTTTGATACTAATCTCATCACACCCTGAGTGGTTCAATTTGGCGCCCTTTGGTACATTTTTTTAGGACTCTGAGTGGAACCCTGTGCACTTCGATACACTTTTGGACATTGAGTTGTGCCAACTTTGTTGGCGCAGTATCGAAATGCCCAAAAAGCACTCAGTGTACTGGGTTTTGTATCGAAGAGCCCTAAAAAACACTCAAGGTGCAAAATTGAACTGTATCGAAGGGTTCTTTTTTAAATAGTATCGAGAAGTGCGGAATAGGGCTTTGCGAATTGAATTCGAAATGACCTTTCAAATCGTCATTGATAGTGACGCTAGGAGCGCGGCAATCTATCTATTGGAGCCGAGTATTGTATCAACAAGATTGCTTCGTGCCTCGCAATGACCTTCTAACATTATTCGTATCAACAAGAATGCTTCGTGCTTCGCAATGACCTTCTAACCGTCATTCGTAATTAGTAATTAACAGATTCGTAATTATTCATTATTAAGATTGCTTCGTGCTTCGCAATGCCCTTTTAACCGTCATTCGTAATTAACAGATTCGTAATTATTCATTATTGAGATGCCCATTCTTCTGTATGTGTTAAAAATGAGACATGACTCTTTAGTTAGAAAGAATATCTATGTCTTAATTTCTCTTTAATAAGGTGATGAAACCTTTCTCATCAACTTCATAATGAGAAGTAACTTTGGAAGTAAGCGGATCGAAAGCTGGATCGGAAAGCAGCAGAACAACATCCATTAAGCTCAGCTCAGGAGTTTTTAGCAATTGCTTTTCTACCAACATTAATTTTCTGCAAAGTGGCCCAATGTTGGTGCCTTCAGGAACTTTAGGGTCTTCTTTGGTGCTTGTTGTGTCGCCAGGTGGGGCTGCAAATACAACCGGGTTGGGGCTGTGGTATTCGTTCATGAATTTTAAGATGGCAGAAGCTCCGTCAATCCACTTATCTACATTTTCTTCTACTCCTTCATAGCAGGCATCCACCAAGCAGAGGTAAGGCATTTCGGCAGCACTGAGTAGGTCTGTTATTTCACCTAAATACAGCAATTGATCTGCTAATGTTGCAATGTCTATGGCTAAAGGATTACTCTCTATGTCTTTGGGTTTTTCCAAGAAATTGCCCGGCACCATAAATTGACTCCAAGCAATGCCCTCAGAAACACCATGCCCACAGAAATAAAAACCCAAAAGCGGCTGTTTGCTCTTCGATTTTTTAGCCATTTTTATAACTGCTTGTAGGGCTTGGAGTATAGTGTCGCGACTCAGCAATTGTGTACTATTGGATCGAAGCATGATGCCCTTTCCATTGGCTTTTTGTTGAAAGAGCTCGGCAACATATCTGGCGCTTCTTCGCGCTCCTTTTACGTTCTGAAAAGGGCTGTGCCTTTTAGAATATTTACTTAGATCTTGCTCGTAATGTGCTGAGCCTACACTCAGGTAAAAAACCTCGAATTCGCTTTCTTGTGCTAACTTTGCAGCACCTAAGGCGGTTTGTATGGCGAAATCCTTCGCTACCTTAGCAGATAAACCTTGTTCAATTGCAGTATCGATCATT